>NZ_JBEYTZ010000028.1:0-118678 GCF_040643215.1 Streptomyces sp. NPDC047315
AGTTCCCCGCGCCCCCAAACTCCCTGGCCCCAGCCGGCAGGCAAGTGACGGGAGCAGCGAAACAGGGGCGCGGGGAACTGCGCGACAAGCCCACCACCGGGCCGCGGAGACCAACGCACCCGAAGCGCAACGGCGGCGTGTCAGGGGCGCTGGGGTCCCCCCAGGCCCTCTGGGGCCGAGGGGGCGGAACTGCGCGAGCAACCCTCCACCGGGCCGCGGAGGCCAATGCACGCACGCGGAAACGGCGAGCGGGGCAGGGGCGCGAGCAACCGCGCGTGCCGCCTCAGGCCCGCAGGGACACCGGCTCCAAGAAGCCCTCGCCCACAAGCAACCGCAGCGCCACCGGCGTCCGGTCCCGCAGCGCCACCGGGTCCTCCCCCAGCAGCTGCGCGATCGCGTCCAGGATGCGGCCCGCGCTCAGCGACCCGTCGCACGCGCCCGCGAACCCCGCCCCCACCGTGTCGACCTTCGTCGCCCGCCGCACCCCGCGGCCCTGTCGCAGCACCACGTGCTCGGGGTGCTCCTCGCCCGGCTCCCCCACCTGCTCCTGGACGACGTCCGCGGCGAGCACGAAGTGGTCGGCGAGCAGCGCCGCGTCGTCGTGCGTACGCAAGTAGTCCTGGCGGGCGAAGTGCGCGACGACGGCCTCGCCCAACGGCTGCTCCACCGGGTGCGGCCACTCCTCCACCACGATCGACGGCTGCTGCGCCGCGGCCTTCCGCAGCGTGATCCAGCCGAAGCCGACCGCCCGGGTGCGACGCGCGTCGAACTCGTCCAGCCACTCCTCGTACCGCGCCGCGTACCGGGCCGGGTCGCCCCGGTGGTCGCCGCTGTCGCGCAGCCACAACTCGGCGTACTGCGTGGCGTCCTGCACTTCGCGCTGGACGATCCACGCGTCGCAGCCGCGCGGCACCCACGCCCGTACGCGGTCCTGCCAGTCCTCGCCGTCCACGTGCTCCCAGTTGGCCAGGAACTGCGCGTATCCCCCGTCGTTCAGCCGGTCGCCGGCCTGCTGGACGAGGGTGCGGCACAGGTCGTCGCCGGCCATTCCGCCGTCCCGGTACGTGAGGCGGGCGCCGGGCGAGATCACGAACGGCGGGTTCGACACGATCAGGTCGTACGTCTTGTCCGCGACGGGCTCGAAGAGGGAGCCGGTCAGCAACTCGGCCTCGGGGGCGCCGGAGAGCGCGAGCGTGAGGCGGGTGAAGTCGAGGGCCCGGGGGTTGAGGTCGGTCGCGGTGACGCGCGTGGCGTGCCGGGCGGCGTGCAGCGCCTGGATGCCGGAGCCGGTGCCGAGGTCGAGCGCGGCGGCGACGGGGGTGCGCACGGTGATGCCGGCGAGCGTGGTGGAGGCGCCGCCGACGCCGAGGACGACGCCTTCGCCCTGGCCGCCCGCGCCCGCCGCGCCGCCGACCGCGCACCCGAGGTCGGAGACGATGAACCAGTCCTCGCCGGCGGGCCCGCCGTACGGCCGTACGTCGACGGTCGCGCGCACGGTCGCGCCGTCGGAGTACGCACTGTCGGAGTACGCACTGTCGGAGTACGCACTGTCGGAGTACGCACTGTCGGAGTCGCCAGGGCCTTCGGCCGCGAGCCAGCCGTCGGCGATGCATTCGGCCACGGGGAGTACGGCCGCTGCCCGCTCGTACGCCACGGGCTCCTGGAGCAGGAAGAGCCGTACGAGGGCGGCCAGGGCGCCGTCGCCGCGGGTGGCCCGTAGCGCGGGCACGGTCTCGCTGCGGGCGAGTGCGGCGTACGCGGGGGCTCCGAGCAGCTCCAACAGGCCGTCGGCGGTGAAGTCCGCGGCGAGGAGCGCGGCGCGCAGGTCGGGCGCGTGGTCGGGCGAGGGGATCCGGGGGATGACTGCGGTCGTACTCACCCGCTCATTGTCCCCGGATCGCCTCGCTCCGGATCGCCTCGCTCTGGGCGCCGCGCCGGATCGCCGTGCCGTCGGCCTTTCGGTCCGTCGATCCGTCGGTCCGTCAGGGCGCGGTGGAGCCCGACGCTCCGCCCGACTTCGGCGGGGTGACGACCTTCACCGGCTTGCAGCCCTGCTGCTTCGCCATCGCCCGGCCGGTCTCGCTGTCGCGGAGCTTGTTCCAGGCGCTCTCGTTCTCCTCGACCTTCGCGAGGCCGTCCGCGACGCCCTTGAGGCCGTCGGCGAAGGTCTGCTGGTCCTGGACGTCGAGGCCGTCCATCTGCTTCTTCAGGTCGAGGTACGACTTGGCGTTGGCCTCGCGCTCGGCAACGGCCGCCTTGACGAGCTCCGCGTCCTCCTCGGCCGGGCTGGTGCCCGCGCTCTTGAAGGCCGCGGCGAACGCCTTGTTCGCGTCGGCCAGGTCCTGGAACGCCTTGGAGTCGGCCGCCTGGATGTCGGCCGGCTTGCCGTCGGTCGCGGTCGAGCGGATGAGCTGCTCGGCCTCGGCCTTGCTCTTGAACTGGGCCTTTGCCTGGTCGCAGTACTTCTTGGCCCAGTCGTCGACCGTGTTCTCGTCCTCGCTGCTGCCGCAACCGGACAGTGCCAGTACCAGTACCGCGCAACCGGACAGTGCGGCTGCAAGCTTCTTGTTCACCGGATCGGTCCCTTCCAAGGCTCCTTGCGCCCCGGAACTTACACGCCAAGTGGGCGACATTCGCCGGCTGAACGCCGGGTTCATGTGCTATTGAAGCCATTTGCACCAAGGGTGACGTGGAGAGACAGGACACACCCCGCGAATCGATCCGGTCCGCCCGTCCGTCGTCCCTCGGGGGGACGGGCGGACGGACGGACCGGATGAACGGGTATGTTCCGGGCGCTTACCTACGTCACGTCTGCACGGCCGCGGGGTCGGCGGACTTGGCCCCGTGCTCCGCGCCCTTGGCGCTGGGTTCGTCGTCGCCGACGGTGATGCCGCGCCGCTTGGACACGTACACCGACACGACGATGACGGCGATGGCGAGCACCGCGATCAGCGCCCGTACCCCGTCGCTGGCGTCCTCTCCGTAGCTGAACTGGACGACCGCCGGTGCGATCAGCAGCGCCACCAGGTTCATCACCTTGAGCAGCGGGTTGATCGCGGGTCCCGCGGTGTCCTTGAACGGGTCGCCGACGGTGTCGCCGATGACGGTGGCGGCGTGGGCTTCGCTGCCCTTGCCGCCGTGGTGGCCGTCCTCGACGAGCTTCTTCGCGTTGTCCCAGGCGCCCCCCGAGTTGGCGAGGAAGACGGCCATCAGCGTGCCGGTGCCGATCGCGCCCGCGAGGAACGCGCCGAGCGCACCGACACCGAGCGAGAAGCCGACGGCGATGGGGGTGAGCACGGCGAGCAGCCCCGGGGTGGCCAACTCGCGCAGGGCGTCCTTGGTGCAGATGTCGACGACCCGGCCGTACTCCGGCTTCTCGGTGTAATCCATGATCCCGGGGTGTTCGCGGAACTGCCGCCGCACCTCGTACACCACGGCACCGGCCGAGCGCGCCACCGCGTTGATGGCCAGGCCGGAGAAGAGGAAGACGACCGCGGCGCCGAGGACGAGCCCGACGAGGTTGTTGGGCTGGGAGATGTCCATCACCAGGTTGACGGGGGCGCCGTCGCCCAGTTTCTCGCCGACGTCCCGCGCCGCGGTGGCGATGGCGTCTCGGTACGAGCCGAAGAGCGCCGCAGCCGCCAGTACGGCGGTGGCGATGGCGATTCCCTTGGTGATGGCCTTGGTGGTGTTGCCGACGGCGTCCAGGTCGGTGAGGACCCGGGCGCCGGCGCCCTCGACGTCGCCGGACATCTCGGCGATGCCCTGCGCGTTGTCGGAGACCGGCCCGAAGGTGTCCATGGCGACGATCACGCCGACGGTGGTCAGCAGGCCGGTGCCGGCGAGCGCCACGGCGAACAGCGCCAGGGTGATCGTCGCGCCGCCGAGCAGGAACGCGCCGTACACGCCGAGGCCGATCAGCAGCGCCGTGTAGACGGCGGACTCCAGGCCGACGGAGATGCCGGCGAGGACGACGGTGGCGGGGCCGGTGAGGGACGACTTGCCGATGTCCTTGACCGGGCGCCGGCTGGTCTCGGTGAAGTAGCCGGTGAGCTGTTGGATCAGGGCGGCGAGCACGATGCCGATGGCCACGGCGACCAGGGCGAGCACGCGCGGATCGCCGTCGTTCGTCTTGATGGCCGCTTCGGTGACGCCGGCCAGGTCGGCGTACGAGGAGGGCAGATAGGCGAAGACCGCCGTGGCGACGAGGGCGAGGGAGATGACGGCGGAGACGAAGAAGCCGCGGTTGATGGCCGTCATGCCGCTGCGGTCGGCGCGCCGCGGGGCGACCGCGAAGATGCCGATCATCGCGGTGACCACGCCGATCGCCGGAACGATCAGCGGAAAGGCGAGTCCGGCGTCGCCGAAGGCCGCCTTGCCGAGGATGAGGGCCGCGACGAGGGTCACGGCGTACGACTCGAAGAGGTCGGCGGCCATGCCCGCGCAGTCGCCGACGTTGTCGCCCACGTTGTCGGCGATGGTCGCCGCGTTGCGCGGGTCGTCCTCGGGGATGCCCTGCTCCACCTTGCCCACGAGGTCGGCGCCGACGTCGGCGGCCTTGGTGAAGATGCCGCCGCCGACCCTCATGAACATCGCGATGAGGGCGGCCCCGAGCCCGAAGCCCTCCAGGACCTTGGGGGCGTCCGCGGCGTAGACGAGGACGACGCAGGAGGCGCCGAACAGGCCGAGGCCGACGGTGAACATGCCGACGACGCCGCCGGTACGGAATGCGATCTTCATCGCACGGTGGGATACGGCAGTCAGGTCCTTTTCCGGCTCGCCCGGGCCAGGGGTCGCTTCACGGGCGGCAGCGGCCACCCGCACATTTGCCCGTACGGCCAGCCGCATGCCGATGTAACCGGTGGCCGCCGAGAAAATCGCGCCCACCAGGAAGAACAAAGATCGGCCGGTGCGCTGCGACCAGTCGTCCGCCGGAAGGAGGAACAACAGAAAGAACACCACGACGGCGAAGACGCCGAGTGTGCGCAGCTGCCGGGCGAGATAGGCATTTGCGCCTTCCTGCACCGCCGCCGCGATCTTCTTCATCGACTCGGTGCCCTCGCCGGCCGCCAGCACCTGGCGTACCAGCAGCTGGGCCACGACGAGCGCCGCCAGCGCGACCACGGCGATGACGATCACGATGAGCCGATTGTCGTCGGTGAGCACCGCAGCCGAGAGAGAGGTGGAGTGATCGATCATTTCAAAGCTGTAGAGCCCCGCCATTCGTCCTCCTTGACGTCGTCCAGAGCTCAAGATGTGGACGGATTGTAGGGAGCGGAACCTGATCAAAACAGAGTGCAAGAAATGACAAGTGACCTTCAGGCGCCGCTCGACAAAAGATCAGGTTCCGTAAATGTGCCCGAAAGAAGTAATGGGGCGAAAGCATTGACGCATGATCAATGATCTATGAAATGATCTGAGAAAAAGAAAAAAGACCCTGCTCAGCAGGGTCTTTTCGAAGGGGCCGGGTCCTCAGGCCGAGCCCCGAGGCCGAGCCCTGGATCTGATCTCCGGGCCGCGGCTTGGGAGCCCGGAGGTCAGAACGTGGGGCCCGGCTCGGGGCCGGAAAAGGTCAGGGCACGACGGACACGGGGGTCGTCGGCCAGCTCATCCGGATCACTCCGCCCTCTTCCGTGGAGGAGACCTCCACGTCGTCGACGAGGCCGCTGATGACCGCGAGGCCCATGTCGTCCTCGCCGTCGGTCTCGTCGTCCGCGCCGCCGTACGACCCCGCGGCGCCGCCTTGGGAGGCGTCACCACCCGGGCCGCCGGAGACCTCGTCGCCCACCTCGATGGAGAACGTCTTGTCCTCCTCGGTCAGCACGACCTTGATGGGCGAGGTGATGCCGTGGCTGCGGTGCAGCCCGACGGCGCGACTGCACGCCTCGCCGACCGCGAGCCGGACCTCGTCCAGCACGGCCTCGTCGACCCCGGCCCGGCGCGCCACCGCAGCAGCCACCAATCGGGCGGTCCTGACATGCTCGGGTTGAGCGCTGAAGCGAAGCTCGACGGTGGTCATGAGATCCCCCTCGGACGTACGGGCGGGCCTATCGGGGGCACCCGGACTGGCTGTCCGGCTCCCCCGATCTTCCGGTGGTGCCGACGGCCCCGTGTGCCGCCGGCGGTCTTGCAGGTGTTCTCGAAACGGCCTCGGCCCGACCTCAGTCGGCAGCCGCGACAGCCTCGTCGACCGTGGTGTGGATCGGGAACACCTTCGTCAGGCCCGTGATCCGGAAGATCTTGAGAATGCGCTCCTGGTTGCAGACCAGGCGCAGCGAGCCCTCGTGGGCACGCACCCGCTTGAGGCCACCCACCAGCACGCCCAGCCCGGTGGAGTCGAGGAAGTCCACGCCTTCCATGTCGACGACCAGGTGATAACTGCCGTCGTTCACCAGCTCGACCAACTGCTCGCGCAGCTTGGGCGCGGTATACACATCAATCTCGCCACCGACCTCGACGACCGTACGGTCGCCGGCGGGACCGGACACAACGCGAGTCGACAGGGACAGGTCCACGGATCCTCCAGCACCTTGCTATCGAGCGTCCGCCCCCTCTTCAGGTCTCCCCGGCGGAGCCGGGGGACGGTCGCCAGCCGCGATGGCATTCAATCACTTACCTGCAGCCATGCACGACGCCTTGGGACCATTGTCCGTCACGCCAGTGACACACTCGGTGCCGATGGCCAAGAATCTCCGTCCCAGACGACCACCCGAGAGCGGGCAGACCCGCCCCTCCCCCGGTGAGGTCCTCGACCGGCTCGCCGCGAGGGCGAACCGAGCCGCGCGCATCACTCATACGGAGCACTTGCCCCCCAGACCCGGTCGGCATGCAGTCTGGCCGGACCGCATCCGTCCGGAAGTCGTCGACGCCATCCAACGGGCCGGGATCGACCACCCGTGGACGCACCAGGCGACCGCCGCCGAGCACGCCCTGGACGGCGACTCGGTCGTGATCGCCACCGGAACCGCTTCCGGGAAGTCGCTGGCGTATCTCGCTCCGGTGCTCTCCACCGTCCTCGACGGCTCCGAGGCCCCCAACGGGCGCGGCGCCACGGCCCTCTACCTGGCCCCCACCAAGGCCCTCGCCGCCGACCAGTGCCGGGCCGTGAAGGAACTCGCCGCGCCCCTGGGCCACCGGGTCCGGCCCGCCGTCTACGACGGCGACACCCCCGTCGAGGAACGCGAGTGGGTCCGCCAGTACGCCACGTACGTCCTGACCAACCCGGACATGCTCCACCGGGGCATCCTGCCGTCCCACCCCCGCTGGTCCTCCTTCCTGCGCTCCCTGCGCTACGTCGTCATCGACGAGTGCCACACCTACCGGGGCGTCTTCGGGTCGCACGTGGCCCAGGTGCTGCGCCGGCTGCGCCGGATATGCGCACGCTACGGGGCGGATCCCGTCTTCCTGCTGGCCTCCGCCACCGCAGCCGCCCCGGCCGTCGCGGCCGAACGGCTCACCGGGGTGCCCGTGCGCGAGGTCGCCGACGACGCCTCGCCGCGCGGCGAACTGGTCTTCGCCCTGTGGGAGCCGCCGCTGACCGAACTCCACGGCGAGAAGGGCGCCCCGGTGCGCCGCACCGCCACCGCCGAGACGGCGGACCTGCTGACCGACCTGACCGTGCAGGGCGTCCGCACGGTCGCGTTCGTGCGCTCCCGGCGGGGCGCCGAGCTGATCTCCGTCATCAGCAAGGAGCACCTGGCGGAGGTCGACCGCTCGCTGCCGCGGCGGGTCGCCGCCTACCGGGGCGGCTATCTGCCCGAGGAGCGCCGGGCGCTGGAGCGCGCCCTGCACTCCGGCGAACTCCTCGGCCTCGCCGCCACGACCGCGCTGGAACTCGGGGTGGACGTCTCCGGGCTGGACGCCGTCCTCATCGCCGGATACCCCGGCACCCGGGCCTCGCTGTGGCAGCAGGCGGGCCGCGCCGGCCGCTCCGGCGAGGGCGCCCTGGCCGTTCTGATCGCCCGCGACGACCCCTTGGACACCTTCCTGGTCCACCACCCCGAAGCGCTCTTCCAGCAGCCGGTGGAGTCCACCGTCCTGGACCCGGACAACCCGTACGTCCTCGCCCCGCACCTGTGCGCCGCCGCCGCGGAACTGCCCCTCACCGAGGCCGATCTGGCGCTCTTCGGCCCGGCCACCGCCGAACTGATGCCCCAACTCGAAGCGGCGAGGCTGCTGCGGCGCCGGGCCACGGGCTGGCACTGGACCCGGCGCGAGCGGGCCGCCGACCTCACCGACATCCGCGGCGGGGGCGGCCGGCCGGTCCAGATCGTGGAGGAGGGCACCGGCCGGCTCCTGGGCACCGTCGACGAGTCGGCCGCGCACGCCTCCGTCCACGAGGGCGCGGTCCACCTCCACCAAGGGCGCACGTACCTGGTGCGGCGGCTGGACCTGGAGGACTCGGTGGCCCTGGTGGAGGAGGCCGTCCCGCCGTACTCCACGACGGCCCGCGACACCACGTCGATCTCCGTGCTCGAAACCGACGTCGAAGTCCCCTGGGGCGACGCGCGCCTGTGCTATGGCTCGGTCGAGGTCACCAACCAGGTCGTCTCCTTCCTGCGCCGCAAGCTCATGACGGGCGAGGTGCTGGGCGAGACGAAGCTGGACCTGCCGCCGCGCACCCTGCGCACCCGGGCCGTGTGGTGGACCGTCACGGACGACCAGGTGGACGCCGCGCGCATCGGCCCCGAACAGCTCGGCGGCGCCCTCCACGCGGCCGAACACGCCTCCATCGGCATGCTGCCCCTGTTCGCGACGTGCGACCGCTGGGACATCGGGGGCGTCTCCGTGCCGCTGCACCCCGACACCCTGCTCCCGACGGTCTTCGTCTACGACGGCCACCCGGGCGGCGCGGGCTTCGCCGAGCGCGCCTTCCACACGGCCCGCGCCTGGCTGGGCGCGACGCTCGAAGCGATCACCGCGTGCGAGTGCGAAGCCGGCTGTCCGTCCTGCATCCAGTCGCCCAAGTGCGGCAACGGCAACGAGCCCCTCCACAAGCGCGGCGCGATCCGGCTGCTCACCCAACTCCTGCGCGCCGCCCCCGACGAAACGCCCTGACGGAGCGCGGCCGGGGAGCCGAGCGGCCTCCGGGGCGCCCCACCGTGCCGCGGGGCCCGCCCGGGCCCGAGCGGTCGGCGCATAGGGGCCGACGCGAGCCCGGGCGGTCACCTCGGCGAACTCCCCCACCAGGGCGCACCGCACCACGTCCGCGCCTTGGGCGTCCGCGACCGCCCGCGCCCCGGCACAGGCAGCCTCCCGCCCTTCGAGCGCACGGTCCGCCGCAGCGAGGGCGGCCAGATCCGCTGCGCCGCCAGCCCGGTGACAGGCGATCACCACCTGCCCCAGGGCCAAGACGGCTCCGAACAGCGCGCAGAGCACCGTCGCCGCCAGCGCCACCCACACGGTCGCCGCCCCACGATCCCGACAGCCCCGGCCCCAGCCGTGGCCCCGGCTCCAGCGCCCGCCGCGGCCGGCCTTCCCCCGGCCCGGGTCCTGGTGTGCACGCCGCTGTGTATGCCGCGTCATGGCACGTCTCCGTCCTCCGTGAGGGCCGCCGCTCCGGCGCGCAGGGTGAGCCCGAGACCTCCGGGGCCGGGGGCATCGGCCTCCACCCGTACGCGCCAGAACTCTCCGGAGCGGGTCACCGTGACCCGGGACTTCGCCGGGGCGGTGGCCCGGGCCAGAGCGAGCACGGTGTCCCGCGGCTCGGACCTCGCGGCGGCCCGGGCGCCCACGTAGGCGGCGTCCACACATCTGATGTGCGTCGCCACGGCCATCAGGCCCCACATCAGGGCCATGGCGAGAGCGACCAGCGCCGGAATGACGACCGCCGCCTCCGCGGTGACCGCACCTCGGTCCCGCGCCGCGCGCACCGGGTCAGAACTGCGCATCGAGAGCCCTGGCGATCGCGACCTTCAGGAGGTCCCGCGCCCACCCGCCGGTGAGGAGGTCGATGAGGACGGCGGCGAAGCTGCAGGCCGCGACTGTCCCCAAGGCGTATTCGGACGTCACCATGCCGCTGTCACCGCGCATCCGCGGGAACAGTCGACGACGGACTGCGTTGATCATGTCGAACTCCTGGTGTGATCCGGGTCAGTTGTGGTCGGGGTCGGTTGTGGTCGGGAGTTGGGCGTAGTCAGGGCCGGATGTGCATGGCCGTCGGTTGTGGACGGGCGCCGGCCGTGCAGAGGGCGGAGTCAGCCGCGGTCGAGGAGTCCGGCGGCCAGGCCGAGGACGACCGGGGCCACGCCGACCACCAGGAACGCGGGCAGGAAGCACAGCCCCACGGGCGCGGTGATCAGGACCTGGGCCTTACGGGCGCCGGCGACCGCCGTCCTGGCGTGCGCGGCGCGGAGCCGGTGCGCCAGCCGGGAGACCGGCTCAGCCGCGGGGGCGCCGGTGTAGTCCGCCCGTGCCAGGCAGCGCGCCAGCTCCGCCGCGCCCGGGACGGCGGCGAACCCACCCCACGCCTGGGCCGGTTCACCACCGAGCCGCAGCTCGGCCGCCGTCCGTATCAGCTGCTCGCCGACCGGTCCCGGCAGGGACTGCCCCACTGCCGCCGCCGCCTCGCGCGGCCCCGCACCTGCCGAGGCGCAGGCCGCCAACAGATCGGCGGCGAGCGGTAGCTGTCGGGCCGCCACGGGGTCATCCGCCGGGACTTCGGCCGACGCATGGGTGTGCTGCCAGCGATGGACGGCTCCGGCGGCTGCCAGCCCGATGACGCCGCCGGCCACCCCGTCGACGAGGACGTACACCAGGAGCAGCGCCCCCAGCGGCGGAGTCCAGCGCCTGGCCCACGTCCGGTAGGGAAGCCGCAGGCGGCGTCCGGCAGGCTCGCTCTTCCGCAACTCCTCGATGCGCAGCCGCATCCGGCGCTCCCTGCGGTGGACGGCGAGGAGGGCGAGGGCGTGGGCGGCCAGCAGGAGCGGGACGGCCACGGAGCACAGGCGCACCACGCTGCTCACGACTGCCCCTTCCGCGTGCCCCGCACGATCCGGGCGGCCCAACAGATCCCGGCCGTCTCCAGCGCGGCGCCGACCAAGAGGCACAGCAGGCCGGCGGGCGTGTGCAGCAGGACACGCAAGGGATCGGCTCCCACGGCCGTACCGATGCCCAGGACCGCGACCGGCAGGAGAGCCAGCAGGGCGACCGTGGAGCGCGCGCCGGCCAGCTGGGCGCGCAGGTCCTCCTCCTGCTCCCGTTCGGCCCGCAGAGCGGCTTCCAGGCGGTCCAGACCGGCCGCCAGCCCCGCTCCTCCGTCGACGGCCACGCTCCAGCACGCCGCGACGCCGGCCAGTCCTTCCGCTCCGGGCTCCCCGGCCGCGTCCCGCAGAGCGGCCGGGACGTCGCCCCCGAACCGGACCGCGGCGACGACCGCCGGCTCGGCGGCCCCCAGCGCCCGACCCGCTCCCGCAGCGTGCATCAGCGCCTGCCCCGGCTGGAGACCGGCCCGCAACTCAGCGACGACCGCGCCGCACAGGGCGATGACCTCGTCGGCGCGGCGGTCTCTCGCCCGCGCCTCAGCGCGCCCTCGCAACCGCCGACGCACCAGCGGGACCGCCACCGCACCCGCGACCAGCGGCAGCAGGGACCCTCCGACGACCGCGAGCAGCACCGCCAACGGGAGGCACCACCACTCCCGCCCCACGCGGGCCATCAGCCCCGGCCGCCGCCACGACCACCTCGACGGCGTCTGCACCGCACCGCTGCCGGCGAGCGCCAGCCGCGACCGCGCAGCGGCCCGGTTGCGACCGTCCGCCAGCAGCAGGGCCACCGCCCCCGCGCACAGGGCCGCCGCGTGCGCCGGCTCCAAGGCCCTCATGACGCGTCCCCGATCAGCGACCGCAGCCGCGCCCAGCCCCGTTCGTGGGTGAAGGCGTCCTTGGTGCGGCGCAGCGCGGGCACGGTCACCACGAGCCCGGCCCGGTCCCGCTCCAGGACGTGCACTTCGGCGATGCGCCGCCGACCGTCCCGGCCCCGGGTGAGATGGATCACCACGGCGAGGGCCGCGGCCAGTTGGCTGTGGAGGGCCGCACGGTCGAGCCCGGCCGCGGTCCCGAGGGCTTCGAGTCGGGCCGGGACGTCCGCCGCGGCATTCGCATGGACCGTGCCGCAACCGCCTTCATGCCCCGTGTTCAACGCGGCGAGGAGTTCGGTCACTTCCTCTCCTCGGACCTCGCCGACGACGAGCCGATCGGGGCGCATCCGCAGCGCTTGACGCACCAGGTCCCGCAGGGTGACCCGGCCGGCGCCCTCCTGATTGGGCGGGCGGGACTCCAGGCGCACCACGTGCGGATGGTCGGGCCTCAGCTCCGAGGAGTCCTCCGCAACGACGATCCGTTCGTGCTCCCCCACGAGCCCGAGGAGCGTGGACAGGAGGGTCGTCTTGCCGGTCCCCGTGCCGCCGCTGATCAGGAACGACAGCCTGGCGTCCACCAGGGCCCGCAGCACCCGGTCCCCACCGGGCGGCACGGTGCCCGCCGCGACCAGCTCCGCGACGGAGAACGCCCGGGGGCGCACCACCCGTAGCGAAAGGAAGGTCGACTCGACGGCCACGGGAGGGATCACGGCGTGCATCCGGGTGCCGTCTGGCAGCCGGGCGTCGACCCACGGTCGGGCGTCGTCCAGCCGTCGACCGGCCACTGCGGCGAGCCGCTGGGCCAGTCGGCGCACCGACGCCTTGTCGGCGAAGGCCACGTCGGACAGCTCAAGGCCGCGTCCACGGTCCACCCAGACCCGGTCGGGCGACGACACCAGCACGTCCGTCACGTCCGGGTCGGCCAACAGCGGCTCCAGAGGTCCGGTGCCCACCAGCTCGCACCGCAGGGACTCGGTACCGCCGAGGACTTCGGCGTCGCCCAACAGGCGCTCCTGCGCCCGCAGGGCGACCGCGACCCGGGACGGGGTCGGTTCCGCCCCGCTCTCGGCGAGGCGCCGGCGCACGGCATCCAGCAGTCCCGTGCTCATGAGACCGCTCCCTCGGCCAGTGCGCGGTCCCAAAAGGCGGTGCAGAACCGGGCCAGGGGGCCGGCCGTGCCGCCCGGCGGCGCTCCGGCGTCCAGCACGTACGGAAGCCCGGCTTCCCAGGGCAGCTCGCCGGCGAGGGGCAGCCCGAGGGAGCTCGCGATCCACTGCTCGTCGAGCCCGGTGGCGTACGGCCCGCGGGTGATGACCCGCAGGTCCTTCAGGACCATCCCGGCCAGCGAGGCGACGCGATTGGCCGCGGCGACCGCGCGCAGCTCGCCGGGGACGACCAGCAGCCCCAGATCGAGCTGGGCCAGCACCTCCACCGCGCCCTCGTCGAAGCGGCGCGGCAGATCGACCACCACCACTCCACCGCGGCGTCGGGCCGCGGCCAGCACGGACTTCATGGCCGGCGGCGGGACGACGACGCAGTCACCTCGATCCCAGCTGAGGACCCGGAGCCGGTGCAACTCAGGCAGGGACTCCTCCAGGGCGCCGCCGGCCACCCGCCCCTTGGACCCGACGAAATCCGGCCACCTGCGGCCTTCGGCGCGCTCGCCGCCGAGCAGGACGTCGATGCCTCCGCCGAGGGGGTCGCCGTCGACGAGCATGGTGCGCCGGCCGCCGCGCGCGGCGGTGACGGCGAGGGCGCAGGCCAAGGTGGACGCCCCGGCGCCGCCGCGTCCGCCGATGACGCCGACGGTCAGCGCCTGCTCGGCGACCCCTTCGACGACGTCGGCGATGCGGTCGACGAGCCAGCCTTCCGCATCGGGCAGGCGCAGCACGGAATCGGCCCCGATCTCGACCGCGTACCGCCAGACGGCGGGGTCGTCCTGCTCCCGGCCGACGAGGAGCACCCCGCGCCGTCGCGTGGCGCCCCGGCAGTGCACCGCCGCGTCGTCGCCGACAAGGACGAGGGGAGCGGCCTCCCAACTGCCCCGGCGCTCGGGGATCCGATGGTGCACGTCCGGCTCGGCGCCGGCGGCGGCGCACAGCCGCAGCAGATCGTCGAGCAGCTCCATGTCTTCGGTGACGATCAGAGGGCCCTCCCGGCGCCCTTCGAGGACCGGGTCCCTGCGCGATGTGATAGATCCAGCCACGCTGTCCACCCCTTGATTGCCGCGACCCCGCTTCGATTGCGAGATCGGTGATTCCAGACGCCGCGAACTACGCGGGTGGATTCACCGTGCAGCACCCCCGAAAATCGTGTGGATCATGCCGAAAAACTGTGGACAACTCACCACTTGTGAATATCTCGGTCCCCCATACCAGTGACTCCCGCTGCGCACCCCTTCCGCTACGCACGGTGACGATGCAGAGTGGCATCGAGCGGTCACGGACCGAAGGCGCTCAGGAGGGGGCGATCGAAGTGGATCTCGAAACGGGGCGGGACACCCACCCGGACATGCGACGACCCCCGCCGGGGGGGAGAGCGGGGGTCGTCTCTCCGGCCGGCTCGGGGGGGGAGGAGCCGGTCCGGGTTAGCACGGTCGCGAACGATCCGTGACTTCCATGGTGTACCCGAGAGCCTTCTCAGGCAAACCCACACGCCCGAGCAGTACGCCGAATGGCGGGCACCTATGCTCAGCTCGTGGAAAACCACTCCTTGCCTCGCACAGCTGCGTTCTTTGACCTGGACAAGACGGTCATTGCGAAGTCTTCGACGCTGACCTTCAGCAAGTCCTTCTACCAAGGCGGCCTGATCAACCGGCGGGCCGTACTGCGGACCGCCTATGCCCAGTTCGTTTTTCTCGCGGGCGGCGCCGACCACGACCAGATGGAGAGGATGCGCGAGTACCTCTCGGCCCTGTGCAAGGGCTGGAACGTCCAGCAGGTGAAGGAGATCGTCGCCGAGACCCTTCACGATCTGATCGACCCCATCATCTACGACGAAGCCGCTTCCCTCATCGAGGAGCACCACACCGCCGGCCGTGACGTCGTCATCGTGTCCACCTCGGGCGCCGAGGTCGTCGAGCCGATCGGCGAGCTGCTGGGCGCGGACCGGGTCGTCGCGACCCGGATGGTGGTCGGCGACGACGGCTGCTTCACCGGCGAAGTGGAGTACTACGCCTACGGCCCGACGAAGGCGGAAGCCATCCGCGAACTCGCCGAGTCGGAGGGATACGACCTCTCCCGCTGTTACGCCTACAGCGACTCCATCACCGACGTGCCGATGTTGGAGTCCGTCGGCCACCCCTATGCGGTGAATCCGGACCGGGCTCTGCGTCGGGAAGCGACCGCCCGGGACTGGCCGATTCTGGTCTTCAATCGACCGGTCCGACTCAAGCAGCGGCTGCCCGCCTTCTCGATGCCGCCGCGCCCGGCGCTCGTGGCGGCAGCCGCGGTGGGCGCTGCCGCGGCGACGGCAGGGCTCGTCTGGTACGCCAGCCGCCGCAGGAGCGCGGCCCAAGCGGCTGCGGCGCAAGTGATCGCCCAGTCCGCACGGGCCGTCGACCGCTTTGCCCGTATTTGAAGGTAAAAGTAAAGAAGTGTAGCGAGGGGTTCCGCTTCACCCCACGCTGGAGTACAAAGGATTCAACGGCCCGCGAGACCAAGGACATCCGAAAGGATCACCTCAACACGCATCAAAGGCCCCACGGACCGAGCATGAAAACCGGGCACCCACGCGACGTCGACCCGTCGAATACGGGCCAGCCGCACCAGGTGAGGGCAGCAGTACCCGACCTGATGGGCACATCATCGAGGACGCTTGGTAACTCGGCGGACATGCCAGCGGCGGTACCGGAACCGGTACCGCCGCAACCCTGTTCGGGGCCGCGACCAGGACTCCAGCGGCCGGAGCAGCCCCGAGAGGCCCCGGGAAGAACCCCGCACAAGGCCCCGTACGCGAAAGGGCCCGTCAGGCGGCGCCGCGCTGCAGCGCCTCGCAGACCGCCGTCGACTCCCGCGCACCCAGCTCCACCGAGCGCCCGCAGTACGCGATCCAGGCCGCCATGCCCTCCGCCGTACCGGACAGATAGCCGCCGAAGGCGGTGACGTACGCGGCCGACCCCTGTTCCGCGTGCCCGACCTCGGCCGGGCAGATGGCCTTGGGGTCCAACCCGCTGCCGATCAGGACGATCCGCTCGGCCGCCCGCGCCACCAGCCCGTTGTGGGAACCGAAGGGCCGCAGCGCGAGCAGTTCGCCGTGCACGACGGCCGCGCTCACCAGCGCCGGTGCTGCAGTGCCCACCACGATCAGCTCCGCCAACCCCTCCAGCCGACCGTTGACCTCGTCGGCGTCCGGGAGGGGAGCGTCAATCAGGGGTTCGTCGACCGCCTCGCCCGCCAGTCGCGGACGGCCCACGGTCTCGTCGGCCGCGCCGCCGCCGGCCGCGACCAGGTGCAGCCGGGCGAGCACTCGCAGCGGTGACTGCCGCCACACGGACAGCAGTTGCCCTGCTTCGGCGGTCAGCCGCAGGGCCGCGCCGACCGCGAGGGCCTGCGGGTCCGTACCGAAGTCGGTGCGCCTGCGGACCTCCTCCAGCGCCCAATCGGCACCGGCGAGGGCGGCCGAGCCGCGCGCTCCGCGCAGGGCGGCCTCGGACGTGACCTCATTGCTGCGCCGCCGCATGATCCGGTGCCCGTAGACCCGGTCGATCGACGTGCGCACGGCACCCACCGAGTCGGCGACGCCCGGCAGCGCACCGAGGGCCGCCAGGGGGTCGGTCGAAGAGGCGGGTGTGGCATTCGTGCTCATGAGTAAGGAGGCTACGCGCCCTGGGCGCACGCCCTTCCTTCGAGTGGTCTTCACCGTACAGCTTGACAACAACAGGCAACCATGCGGCTACCCTAGGTGAACATGAAGATCGCTTTCGTAGGGAAGGGCGGCAGCGGGAAGACCACGCTGTCCTCGCTCTTCATCCGCCATCTGGCCGCTGGCGAGGCCGCCGTCATCGCGGTGGACGCAGACATCAACCAGCACCTGGCAGCAGCACTGGGGCTCGATGACGAACAGGCCGCCGCGCTGCCCGCGATGGGCGCGCACCTGCCGTTGATCAAGGACCACCTCCGGGGCGCCAACCCCCGGATCACCTCGGTCGAAACCATGATCAAAACCACGCCCCCCGGCGAGGGCTCACGGCTGCTGCGTGTGCGCGAGGACAACCCCGTCTACGACGCCTGCGCCCACGCGGTCCGACTGGACGGCGGCGAGGTCCGGCTGATGGCCACCGGCCCCTTCACGGAGTCGGACCTGGGCGTGGCCTGCTACCACTCCAAGGTCGGCGCGGTGGAGCTGTGTCTGAACCACCTGGTCGACGGGGCGGACGAGTACGTCGTGGTGGACATGACCGCAGGCTCGGACTCGTTCGCCTCCGGGATGTTCACCCGGTTCGACATGACCTTCCTGGTGGCCGAGCCGACGCGCAAGGGCGTCTCCGTGTACCGCCAGTACAAGGAGTACGCACGGGACTTCGGGGTCGCGCTGAAGGTCGTCGGCAACAAGGTCCAGAGCGAGGACGACCTGGACTTCCTGCGCTCGGAGGTCGGGGACGACCTGCTGGTCTCGTTCGGGCACTCCGACTGGGTGCGGGCGATGGAGAAGGGGCGCCCGCAGCGCTTCGACCTGCTGGAGGCGGACAACCGTGCGTCCCTGGAGGTCCTGGAGCGCACCGCCGCGGCCATGTACGCGCAGCGCGACTGGGCCCGCTACACCCGTCAGATGGTGCACTTCCACCTGAAGAACGCGGAGAGTTGGGGGAACGCGAAGACGGGCGCCGACCTGGCGGCCCAGGTCGACCCCGCCTTCGTCCTCGGAGAACAGGCGGTGGGCGCGGGCTCGCCGCTGCCGGCCTGATCCCGGATGCGATGCCAGGGGCCACGGGCCCGCCGGACGGAACGGCGGGCCCTGCACCCCCACGACCGAAGCCCCCACGGCCGAAGCCCCTGCCACCCGAGCCCCCACGACCACTGCGCTCAGGGCCGGCGCCCCCGACAAGAGGCTCCCCGGCTACCGGCGGCCCGGCCGAGGGCGCCCGAAGCCTCCCGGACAGCAGCCACCCGGCCGAGGGTGCAAGAAGCGCCCCGGCCGACGGCGGCTGCGCCGGGGCGCACCGCGATCATTCGACGCCCGCGGCCCCAGCGCCGTCTTCGTCCTCACGGACCGCGGCTTCGTTTCCCCCGGCTGCCGCGTCGCCGCCCGCCGGGCCCCCCGCGCTCCCGCCCGCCTTCGCGTCCTCAGCCGGACCGTCCACTGCGCCGTCCGTTCCGGCGGGCTTCGCCTTCGAACCCGCCGGCTGCGCCGCCATGAAGCCCGGCCACCCCTCCGCCGGCGCCTCGCCGACCTTGAGGTTCCGCAGCTTGGCGACGACCTTCGGGTCCTGGGCGTCGAGCCAGTCGACGAGCTGTTTGAAGGACACGCACTGCACGTCCTTCTTCACGCACACGGTCGCGATGGTGTCCTCGATGGCCCGCATGTACGTGCCGCCGTTCCAGGACTCGAAGTGGTTGCCGATGATCAGCGGAGCGCGGTTGCCGTTGTACGCGCGGTCGAACGCCTGGACGAGACCGTCGCGCATCTGCCGGCCCCAGTACTCGTGCTGGGCGGGGTCGCCCTTGACCGTCCCGGACTGGTTGACCATGAAGTTGTAGTCCATGGACAGGGTCTCGAAGCCGCGCCCGGGGAAGGGGACCATCTGCAGGCCGAGGTCCCAGACGTCCAACTCCTTCTCCGGCCAGATCTGGTCGTTGATGCCGCTGGTGTCGTAGCGGAAGCCCAGCTCGCTGGCGGCCTTCACGAAGTTCTTGCGCCCCTCAAGGCAGGGGGTGCGGGCGCCGATCAGCTCCTTGTCGTAGTCGAAGGGCAGCGCCTCGACGTCCTTGAGGCCGGAGTTCGTCCTCCAGTTCTTCACGAACGCCTTGGCCTGGTTGATCTCGCTCTTCCACTCCTCCACCGACCAGGTGTCGCCGCCGCCCTCCGGGCCGCAGAAGTGCCCGTTGAAGTGCGTGCCGACCTCATTGCCCTCAAGCCAGGCGCCGCGCAGCTCCCGCACGGTGTCCTTGATGCCCTGGAGGTCATTGAAACCGATGTCGGAACGTCCGGCGTCATGCTTCGGCGGAAGATAGAGGGAACCTTTCTCCTCAGGCAGGAGATAGACCCCGCTCAGGAAATACGTCATCGTCATGTCGTACTTCCTGCCGATGTCGCGGAAGTGGGAGAAGAGTTTCTGACTGTCCTCCCCGGCGCCGTCCCACGAGAACACCACGAATTGCGGCGGCTTCTGTCCCGGCTTCAATCGCTTGGGCTTGAGCTGCTTGGGCTGGGCCCCGGTGAACGAGGTCGATCCGTCACCGATCATCCGCGGCGCGGCCTTGGGCGCGGGGCCCTCCTTGGCCGCCGGCGCGCCCTCCTTGCCGCCCTCGCCGATGAGGGAGCAGCCCGCCAGACCTGCGATCAGCGCGGTGGCCGCCGCGCCCGCGGCGGCCCTCTGTGTGACGGCCTTCATCCGCCCACCTCTTTCATATGACTTTGTGTTTTTATGACTGGCTCAGCCGAGTCGACAAAGTCGCACCGCGACGGTGAAAAAGGGCGCGTGACGGGCCGCGCTAACCCCACCAATCACCGGAACGGGTGAAAGATTGACCTATTTGCCACGCCCTCTCCCCAGGGCTCTTTACTCTCCATTACGATCAATTTACTGAGCGTTGAATGTCCCGCCACTGCACGCCGTGACCCACGGCCGCGTCCCCACGTTCCGCGACCGCGCTGCCCGGAGGAGACGGGAACCATGCCTGCTTGCGTCCGCGCCAGCAAAGACACCCCGCCAGGGGGATCCCGCAAGTCCCGCGCCACCGTCAAGAGCCGCTTCAACCGCTTCGCGATCGACCGCTTCACGATCGCCGGAGCGGACCTGTCCGCATCCATCTCGGTATTCCTGATCGCGCTGCCTCTCTCCCTCGGCATCGCGCTCGCCACCGGCGCGCCCCTCCAGGCCGGACTGGTCGCCGCCGCCGTCGGCGGGATCGTGGCCGGCAGGTTCGGCGGCTCGCCGCTCCAGGTGGCCGGCCCGGCCGCCGGCCTCACCGTGGTCACCGCCGATCTGATCCATCAGTACGGATGGCGGATGACCTGCGCCATCACCGTCCTCGCCGGCCTGGCCCAACTGGGCCTGGCCGCCCTGCGGGTGGCCCGCTCGGCACTCGCGGTCAGCCCAGCGATCGTGCACGGCATGCTCGCCGGCATCGGCGTCACGATCGCCCTGGCGCAGTTCCACATCGTGCTCGGCGGCACCCCCGAGAGCTCCGCGCTCGGCAATGCGCTCGCGCTCCCCGACCGGTTGGCCGACCTGCACACCGACGCCGTCACGGTCAGCGCGCTCAGCGTCGCGGTCCTGCTGCTGTGGCCGCGCATCCCGGGCCGGACGGGGCGGGTCGTGCGTACGGTCCCCGCCGCGCTCGTCGCCGTCTTCGGGGCGACCGCGCTCGCCGCGGTCGCCGGGCTGAGCCTGCCGCGCGTCGACCTGCCCTCCTGGAGCAGCCACGCCCTCCCGCAGCTGCCCGACGGCCCGCTGCCGGGCCTCGTCGCCGCCGTCGTCACGATCACGCTGGTCACCAGCGTGCAGTCGCTGCTCTCGGCCGTCGCCGTCGACAAGCTCCTGGCCAAGCGGACGGAGACGGCTCAGGGCGCGTCCCAAGCGCACGTCCCCCGTTCGAACTTGGACCGCGAGCTGGCCGGTCAGGGCGCGGCGAACATCGTCTCCGGCGCGCTCGGCGGACTGCCGGTCGCCGGGGTCGCGGTGCGGACCGTGGCCAATGTGTCAGCGGGGGCGGTCAGTCGACGCTCCACGATGCTGCACGGCCTGTGGATCGTCCTGGCGGCCCTGCTGCTGGTGCCCGTGCTCGATCTGATCCCGCTGGCCGCGCTCGCCGCGCTGGTGATGGTGGTCGGCGTCCAGATGGTCAGCATCACCCATCTGCGGACCGTCCAGCGCAACCGCGAGATGCTCGTCTACGCGGTGACGCTGGCGTCCGTCGTGGCCACCGGGGTGCTGGAGGGCGTCGCCATCGGGATCGCGGTGGCGGTGGCGGTCTCGCTGCACCGACTGACCCGCACCCGGATCACCGAGGACGCCTACGAGGGCGTCCACCGGGTCTGCGTGCGCGGCCAGTTGACCTTCCTCGCCGTGCCGCGGCTGACCCGAGCCCTCGGTCAGGTGCCCCGAGGCGCGGCCTGCGTGGTCGAGTTGGACGGCACCTTCATGGACCACGCGGCGCACGAGGCGCTGCACGACTGGCAGACGTCCCACAAGGCCCGCGGCGGGACGGTGGAGTTCACCGGTCGGGCGGGGGGCCGGATCAGCGAGCCCGCCGTCGAGAGCGAGGGGTGCTGCCGCCCGTGGACCCCGTGGCGCAACCACCACTGCGACGACCGGCCGCAGCCCGCCTCGACCGGCCGCGAACTCGCCGACGGCATCGGCTCCTTCCAGCGCAACACGGCTCCACTGGTGCGCGGCGAGTTGGCGCGGCTGGCCCGGGAGGGGCAGCGGCCCTCCCAGCTCTTCCTCACCTGTACGGACTCCCGGCTGGTCACCAGCATGATCACGGCGAGCGGTCCGGGCGATCTGTTCACCGTACGCAACATGGGGAACCTGGTCCCGTTGCCCGGCGACGAGAGCGGGGACGACTCCGTGGCCGCCGCGATCGAGTACGCCGTCGAGGTGTTGGGCGTGGACTCCATCACCGTGTGCGGGCACTCGGGTTGCAGCGCCATGCAAACGCTGATGGACACGGCGCACGACAGCGCGCGGACGCCGCTCCAGCGGTGGCTGCGCCACGGCCAGCCCAGCGTGGCGCGGCTGGCGCGCGGCGACAGCTCCGTGGCCCGGCTCTCTGGCCAGTTGCCCGGTGACGAGGTGGAGCAGCTGTGTCTGACCAATGTGGTCCAACAGCTCGACCACCTGCGCGCGCACGAGTCGGTGTCCCGTCGACTCGCCGCAGGCACCCTGCGGCTGCACGGCATGTACTTCCACGTCGGCGAGGCGCAGGCGTATTTGTTGGCGGACGGGGACGAAGCGGCAGAAGCAGCGGAAGCGGCGGAAGCGGCGTTCGCGCCGGTCTTCGACCGGGTGGCACCGTCCGGCGCCCCGCTGGTGCCAGTACAGACATCGGTACGGAACCGAGTGCAGCCCCCAGCCCAAGCACCAACACCGGCACGAGCACCGGCACCGGCACCGGCACCGGCACCGACGGCGGTACAGACATCGGTGCGGAACTGACCTCCGTCCGGCCGACCCGCTCCTCCCTCGAAGGAGGATCCGGCCCGGCCGACCGGCTCCGAAAAATCGGGCCGCCCGCCGTTGAACCGACCGGCTCCCGCATCCGTGGAAGGGTATGGCCCCTCCTCTCCGCCGCCCGGAGAGGAGGGGCCGCACGACACGCCGGGCGCGCACCGGGAACCCTGCACCCCCGAGCTCCCGCAGGGTAAAAGCCTGGACAGGTCTAAACCATTTGTCGGAAGGCTCTTGTCACCCGGCCCTTCGGCTGATGAGCTATGGCCCGGGACACACAGAGCCCCCGGGACAAAGAGCCATTTTGAGGACGCCCTGGGAAAGGGAGATGTCGTGAGCAACGAAAGCCTGGCCAACCTGCTGCGGGAAGAGCGGCGGTTCGCACCGCCGGCCGCGCTCAGCGCGGACGCCAACGTCACGGCTGAGGCGTACGAGCAGGCCAAGGCGGACAGGCTTGGCTTCTGGGCCGAGCAGGCGCAGAGGCTCACCTGGGCCACCGAGCCGACCGAGACCCTCGACTGGAGCAACCCGCCCTTCGCGAAGTGGTTCGCCGACGGCAAGCTCAACGTGGCGTACAACTGCGTCGACCGCCACGTCGAGGCGGGGAACGGCGACCGGGTCGCCATCCACTTCGAGGGCGAGCCCGGCGACAGCCGCTCGGTAACGTACGCCCAGCTCAAGGACGAGGTGTCCCGCGCGGCGAACGCCCTGACCGAGCTCGGCGTCCGCAAGGGCGACCGGGTCGCGGTCTATCTGCCGATGATCCCCGAGGCCGCCGTGGCGATGCTGGCGTGCGCCCGCATCGGCGCCGCGCACTCCGTGGTCTTCGGCGGCTTCTCGGCCGACGCGGTCGCCTCCCGCATCCAGGACGCCGACGCCAAGATCGTCATCACCGCCGACGGCGGCTACCGCCGCGGCAAGCCGAGCGCGCTCAAGCCCGCCATCGACGAGGCCGTCGCCAAGTGCCCGCAGGTGGAGCACGTGCTGGTGGTCCGGCGTACGGGCGAGGAGACGGCCTTCACCGAGGGCCGCGACGTGTGGTGGCACGACGTCGTGGACCGCCAGTCCACCGAGCACGCCCCCGAGGCGTTCGACGCCGAGCACCCGCTGTTCATCCTCTACACCTCCGGCACCACCGGAAAGCCCAAGGGCATCCTGCACACCTCCGGCGGCTACCTCACCCAGGCCGCGTACACCCACCACGCCGTCTTCGACCTCAAGCCGGAGACCGACGTCTACTGGTGCACCGCGGACATCGGCTGGGTGACCGGCCACTCGTACATCGTGTACGGCCCGCTCGCCAACGGCGCCACCCAGGTGATGTACGAGGGCACCCCCGACACGCCCCACCAGGGCCGGTTCTGGGAGATCGTGCAGAAGTACGGCGTGACGATCCTCTACACCGCGCCGACCGCGATCCGCACGTTCATGAAGTGGGGCGACGACATCCCCGCCAAGTTCGACCTCTCCAGCCTGCGCGTGCTCGGCTCGGTGGGCGAGCCGATCAACCCCGAGGCGTGGATCTGGTACCGCGAGCACATCGGCGGCGGCCGGGCGCCCATCGTGGACACCTGGTGGCAGACCGAGACCGGCGCGATGATGATCTCGCCGCTGCCGGGCGTCACGGAGACCAAGCCCGGCTCGGCACAGCGCGCGCTGCCCGGCATCTCGGCGACCGTCGTGGACGACGAGGCCAACGAGGTGCCCAACGGCGGGGGCGGCTACCTCGTCCTCACCGAGCCGTGGCCCTCGATGCTGCGCACCATCTGGGGCGACGACCAGCGCTTCATCGACACCTACTGGTCCCGCTTCGAGGGCAAGTACTTCGCCGGCGACGGCGCGAAGAAGGACGACGACGGCGACATCTGGCTCCTCGGCCGCGTCGACGACGTCATGCTCGTCTCCGGCCACAACATCTCGACCACCGAGGTCGAGTCGGCGCTGGTCTCCCACCCGAAGGTGGCCGAGGCGGCGGTCGTCGGCGCCGCGGACGAGACGACCGGCCAGGCCATCGTCGCGTTCGTGATCCTGCGCGGCACCGCGTCGGAGGACGAGAACCTGGTCACGGAGTTGCGCAACCACGTCGGGGCCACCCTCGGCCCGATCGCCAAGCCGAAGCGGGTCCTGCCGGTGGCCGAGCTGCCGAAGACCCGCTCCGGCAAGATCATGCGGCGGCTGCTGCGCGACATCGCGGAGAACCGCGAGCTCGGCGACGTGACCACCCTCACCGACTCCTCGGTCATGGACCTGATCCAGTCGAAGCTGCCCAGCTCGCCGTCGGAGGACTGATCCCTACGACCGCCATAGGCCCGCAGGGCCGTAGGTAGGTCGTCCGTACGTCCATCCCAGTGACGGGCGGTTGCTCGCGCCACAGCTGCGCCGGCAACCGCCCGTCACTGCTGTGTCACCCCTCCGACGTGCGAAAACGCCGTGGACGCCTACAGTGAAGACACACCGGATGCGCCCTTGCGCCCATTGGGTACAGTAAGGATTGCGTCAAGGACGCGACAAAAACCTGAGGTGCGCCGGGAAGTCTGGTCGGCATGTGCTTTGCCCTGCCCGACCGACCGGAGGTCTTCCAACCATGCCCGCCGCAGCACCCACCCCCACCCCGCCCCGCAAGTTCCTCGGGCGCCTCTCGCTGCCCGAGCGCACCTTCGTGGCGAACGCGCTGCGTACCGAGACCGTCGGCGGCGTGCTCCTCCTGCTGGCCGCGATAGCCGCCCTGATCTGGGCGAACACCCCGCTGGGCGACAGCTACGAGTCCGTCCGCGGCTTCCACATAGGCCCGGAGTCCCTCGGTCTCGACCTCTCCATCCAGCACTGGGCGGCCGACGGACTCCTGGCGATCTTCTTCTTCGTCGCCGGCATCGAGCTCAAGCGCGAACTCGTCGCCGGTGAGCTGCGCGACCCCAAGGCCGCCGTGCTCCCCGTCGTCGCCGCGATCTGCGGCATGGCGGTCCCCGCGCTCGTCTACTTCGTCACCGCCACCGTGGGCGGCGGCTCCACCCAGGGCTGGGCCGTCCCCACCGCCACGGACATCGCGTTCGCCCTCGCCGTCCTCGCGGTCATCGGCACCTCGCTGCCGTCCGCGCTCCGCGCGTTCCTGCTCACCCTCGCCGTCGTCGACGACCTCTTCGCCATCCTCATCATCGCGGTCTTCTTCACCAGCGACCTCGACTTCGCGGCCCTGGCCGGCGCGGTGATCGGCCTCGCGGTCTTCTGGGTGCTGCTGCGCAAGGGCGTCCGCGGCTGGTACGTGTACGTGCCCCTCGCCCTGGTCATCTGGGCCCTGATGTACAACAGCGGCGTGCACGCCACCATCGCCGGCGTCGCCATGGGCCTGATGCTGCGCTGCACCCGCCGCGACGGCGAGGAGCACTCCCCCGGCGAGCACGTCGAGCACCTGGTCCGCCCGATCTCCGCCGGCCTCGCCGTGCCGCTGTTCGCGCTCTTCTCCGCCGGAGTGCTCGTCTCCGGTTCGGCGATCGGCCGGGTCTTCACCCAGCCCGAGACGCTGGGCGTGGTCCTCGGCCTGGTGCTCGGCAAGGCGCTCGGCGTCTTCGGCGGCACCTGGCTCGCGGCCCGCTTCACCCGCGCGGAGCTGAACGAGGACCTCGCCTGGCCCGACGTCTTCGCCGTCGCCACCCTCGCCGGCATCGGCTTCACGGTCTCCCTCCTCATCGGCGAACTCGCCTTCGCCGACGACCCGGCGCTCACCGACGAGGTGAAGGCCGCGGTGCTGATGGGCTCGCTGATAGCGGCGGTGCTGGCGGCGGTCCTGCTCAAGCTGCGGGTGCGCAAGTACCGGGCGCTCACCGACGCGGAGGAGCGCGACGAGGACGGGGACGGCATCCCGGACGTGTACGAGGAGGGCGACCCCGCGTACCACCTGCGCATGGCGGAGATCCACGAGAGGAAGGCGGCCGAGCACCGGCGCCTCGCGGAGTCGGCCGTGCTCCCCGACGGCACGGACGCGGGGGCAGCGCGCACGGGGAGCGACCGTCCGGCATGATGCTGGTGGGCGCGTACGAGGGGGCGCCCCGGAAGCCGCAGGAGAGAGAGGGAGCAGCGATGAGCGACCCCGGCAGCAGTGCCGAGCGCAGCATCGGACAGCTGGTCGCCACGGCGACCGCCGAGATGTCCGCACTGGTGCACGACGAGATCGCCCTGGCGAAGGCGGAACTGCGACAGGACGTCAAGCGGGGTGCCACCGGTGCGATCGCGATCAGCATCGCGGGCGTGTTCCTGCTCTTCTCGCTGCCGGTGTTCAGCTTCGCGGCGGCGTACGGCATCCACAACCTCGGGCTCGGCCTGGCCTGGTCGTTCCTGATCGTGGGCGGTGCGTTCGTGCTGCTCGCCGCGGTGCTGGCGCTGCTGGCCGTCTCCAAGTTCAAGAAGGTCAAGCCGCCGGAGAAGTCCATCGCCTCGGCCAAGCAGACCGCGGCGGTGCTGCAGAACGTCAAGCCGCGCCCGCGGCCGGAGTCGGACCGGAAGCCGGCGCTGCCGGCCGCGACCGAGCGCGAGCTCACCCGCGGTTGACGGTCGGCGCTTGCCGGTCGGCGCTTGCCGGTTGCCGGTTGCCGGTTGCCGGTTGAGCAAGCGTCGGACCGGTGTCGGGCGGTCGTCGGGCGTGCGTCAGGCAGTCGTCGAGCGTGCGTCGGACGGTCGTCGCGCCGTTGCCGACGCCGCGTCGGGCGTCCCGGTGTGGCACGCTCGGGGCATGACGGCCCCTGACTCCGGTCCCGGCAGCCCCGTACGCATCGACGGACCCTGGACCCATCGACACGTGGCAGCCAACGGCGCGCGCTTCCACATCGCGGAAATGGGTGACGGGCCGCTGGTGTTGCTGCTGCACGGCTTCCCGCAGTTCTGGTGGACCTGGCGGCACCAACTGCCGGCGCTCGCCGACGCCGGTTTCCGCGCGGTGGCGATGGACCTGCGGGGCGTCGGCGGCAGCGACCGCACCCCCCGCGGTTACGACCCGGCGAACCTGGCCCTCGACATCACGGGCGTGGTGCGGTCCCTCGGGGAGCCGGACGCCGCGCTCGTCGGGCACGACCTGGGCGGCTACTTGGCGTGGACGGCGGCGGTGATGCGGCCGAAGTTGGTGCGTCGACTGGCCGTCGTCTCGATGCCGCACCCGCGGCGGTGGCGCTCGGCGATGCTCTCGGACTTCGCACAGACCCGCGCCGGCTCGTACGTGTGGGGCTTCCAGCGCCCGTGGCTGCCGGAGCGCCGTCTCGTCGCGGACGACGGGGCGCTGGTGGGCGAGTTGATCAGCAGTTGGTCGGGGCCGAAGCCGCCGGACGGGGCGGTCCTGGACACCTATCGCCGGGCGATGTGCATCCCGTCGACCGCGCACTGCTCGATCGAGCCCTACCGGTGGATGGTGCGTTCGCTGGCGCGCCCCGACGGGATCCAGTTCAACCGCCGCATGAAGCGACCGGTGCGGGTTCCGACGCTCCATCTGCACGGCTCGCTCGACCCGGCGATGCGCACGCGCAGCGCTGCGGGTTCGGGGGAGTACGTGGAGGCTCCGTACCGCTGGCGGCTCTTCGACGGCCTCGGGCACTTCCCCCACGAGGAGGACCCGATGGCGTTCTCCGCCGAGCTGATCAACTGGCTGAAGGACCCCGAGCCCGACCGGTAACGTACACATGTCCATCGAACGGCCAAATGCCTGACGCATAGGACAATTGACCGCGCCCAATGCGGTTACCGACCTTGGGGCCCGGGCAGACGTCCCGGTATGGGCTGGACGTACGACTACGGTGACGCCGCACGCAACCGCCGCCCGGCCGGTGGGCCGGGCTCTCCCGACGGTGACGGTCCGCAGGGCCGGACCCATCAGCACGGGGCGCAGGACATGGGGATTCCCCGCATCCTGCGGCGCCGCGCACGGTGGATGTCCGCACGGCTGCGGCACCCGCGCGACTGACCGCGCCCGCGGGCGGGGCCCTTCTCGGGACTCCGCCCGCGCGCACGGGCCCGGTCTACGGACCCGGACCACGTACACGGCACCCGGTCCACGTACACGGGCCCGGGGAGTTCAGAGCGCGCAGCTGTCCGTGTCGACGCGGCGGTTCGCCGTCAGGCCCGTCGAGATGTCGTCGGCGATCTCGTCAACGGTGAGGGCGTAGCCGGTGTTCTTGTCGTCGAGCGAGCGGGCGAAGATCACTCCGTACACCTCGCCCCCGGGCGTGAGCAGCGGGCCGCCCGAGTTCCCCTGGCGGACAGTCGTGTACAGCGAGTAGACGTCACGGCGGACCGTGTCTCGGCGGTAGATGTCGGGGCCGTTGGCGTCGATGCGGCCCCGTACGCGCGCGGAGCGGACGTCGTACGCGCCGTTCTCCGGGAAGCCGGCGACGATCGCGTCGTTCCCGGTGCGGGCGTCCGCGTCGGCGAACTTCAACGGCTTGGCCTTGAGCCCGGGCACGTCCAGGACGGCGATGTCGCGCCGCCAGTCGTAGAGGACGACCTCGGCGTCGTACAGCCTGCCCTCACCGCCTATTTGGACGGTCGGCTCGTCGACGCCGCCCACGACGTGTGCGTTCGTCATCACGCGTTCCTTGCCGAAGACGAAGCCGGTGCCTTCGAGGACCTTGCCGCAGCTGTTCGCCGTGCCGACGACCTTGACGATCGACTTCTTCGCGGCGGCGGCCACCGGGCTGCCGACGAGGGCCGGGTCGGGCGCTTCGACGTTGTTGATCGGTTCGTTCGAGAACGGGCTGAAGACCTGCGGGAAGCCGTTCTGCGCGAGGACGGCCGAGAAGTCGTCGAAGACGCGTGACGCCTGATCGGGCATCACGCGGGACACCCCCAGCAGCACCTTGGAGCTGCGGACCTCCTTGCCGAGGGTGGGCAGGGTGGTGCCGGCGAGCGCGGAGCCGATCAGCCAGGCGACGAGCAGCATCGCGACCACGTTGACGAGCGCGCCACCGGTGGCGTCCAGGGCGCGCGCGGGGGTCCAGGTGATGTGCCGGCGGAGCTTGTTGCCGAGGTGGGTGGTGAACGCCTGCCCGATCGAGGCGCAGACGATCACGACGACGACGAAGGCGACCACGGCGCCGGTGGACACCTGTGACTCGTCCGTCAGTTCGTCCCAGAGGACCGGGAGCAGGTAGACCGCCAGCAGGCCGCCGCCGAGGAAGCCGATCACCGACAGGACGCCGACGACGAAGCCCTGTCGATAGCCGACGATCGCGAACCACACGGCCGCGAGCAGCAACAGGATGTCGAGCACGTTCACCGTCGTTTGCCTCGCAGTCGCAGTGGGGGTCCCGGTTTCGGTCCCGGAGGCACGCCGTCCGGGGAATCGGTGATGGGGAGAACGACGCCGGTCGGCGCGCCGTGGCGGAGCACGGCGGGCGCACCGGGGCGGGGCAAGCCTGTCATGCGTGACGGTCCAGCGGGACCTGCCTGGTCCGGTCCCAGGGCCGTTCCCAGCCCGCGAAGTGGAGGATGCGGTCGATCACTCCCGCGGTGAAACCCCAGACCAGGGCGTCTTCCACCAGAAAGGCGGGGCCGTTGTGGCCGAGGGGGTGGACGGCGGTGGCGCGGTTGGCCGGGTCGGTGAGATCGGCCACGGGGACGGTGAAGACGCGGGCGGTCTCGGCGGGGTCGACCGCGCCGACGGGGCTGGGGGTGCGCCACCAGCCCAGCACGGGCGTCACGACGTAACGGCTCACCGGGATGTAGAGCCGGGGCAGGGCGCCGAAGAGCTGTACGCCGGCGGGGTCGAGCCCGGTCTCTTCGTGGGCTTCGCGCAGGGCGGCGCGCAGTGGTCCGGTGGTGTTCGGGTCGCCGTCCTCGGGGTCGAGCGCGCCGCCGGGGAAGGCGGGCTGTCCGGCGTGCGAGCGCAGGCTGCCGGCGCGCTCCATGAGCAGCAGCTCGGGTCCGGTGGCGCCGTCACCGAAGAGGATCAGTACGGCGGACTGTCGGCCGCTGCCGCTCTCGGGCGGGAGGAAGCGGCTGAGCTGGCGGCCCTGGACGGTGTCCAGGACCTGCACGACGGGGGCGAGCCAGGGTGGCAGTCCCGAGGTGGACAGCGTCACGTCGGGGTCGGGCGGAGCTCCGGCCGCCCCTGGGAGCGGACCGTCGGCCGCGAGGGGCGGGAGCGGGCCCGCGGGCGGGCCCGTGGGCGCCGTCGGACGCGTCCCCGGGGGCGTGCCTCCGCTCGGGCCGCCCTTGGGGCCGCCGCTCGGGGCGCGTCCGGACGCGTCCGCGTCGTACGCCTGACCGTCGTGCACATCGGCCTCGCAGAGCCTGCTGGATGTCTCTTCACCTGCGCGCATGGCACCCCCTCGTCCAACAACGCATCGGGGTGCTCAGATCGTTCCGCCGATGATCAGGCGGCTCCGGTGGCTCCGGTGGCTCCCAGGGGCGGGGCTGGGCGGCCCGGGTAGTCCGCGGGCGGGTTCAGCCGCTGTCCGGGCTGGCCGCCCATCTCGTACTTCAGGAGCTTCTTCGCCTTCTCCGGGTCGGTCTCGCCCTCGCCGTACGAAGGGCAGAGGTGGGTGATGGGGCAGGCGCCGCAGGCGGGCTTGCGGGCGTGGCAGATGCGGCGGCCGTGGAAGATCACCCGGTGCGAGAGCATCGTCCACTCCGACTTGGGGAAGATGGCGGCGATCTCCGCCTCGACCTTCTCCGGGTCCTCCTGCTCGGTCCACTTCCAGCGGCGGACCAGTCGACCGAAGTGGGTGTCGACGGTGATGCCGGGGACGCCGAAGGCGTTGCCGAGGACGACGAAGGCCGTCTTGCGGCCCACTCCGGGCAGCTTCACCAGGTCTTCCAGACGCCCGGGGACCTCGCCGCCGAAGTCGTCGCGCAGTGCGGTGGAGAGGCCGAGCAGGGACTTGGCCTTGGCGCGGAAGAAGCCGGTGGGGCGAATGATCTCCTCCACCTCCTCGGGCACGGCGGCGGCCATGTCCTCGGGAGTGGGGTACTTCGCGAAGAGCGCGGGGGTGGTCTGGTTGACCCGCAGGTCGGTCGTCTGGGCGGACAGGACCGTGGCCACCAGCAGCTCGAAGGGGTTGCGGAAGTCCAGCTCGGGGTGGGCGTACGGATAGACGTCCGCGAGCTCCCGGTTGATGCGGCGGGCGCGGCGGACCATCGCGAGCCGCGATTCGGGCTTGGCGGCCTTGGCCACCTTCGCCGTCTTGGCCGGCTCGGCCGCCTTGTCGGTCTTACTTACCTTTGCCGCCTTTGCAGCTTTAGTCGCCTTAGCTGCCTTTGCCGCCTTTGCCGGCTGCTTGGCCGCACCGCTCTTCTGCGTCCGCTTGGCGCCTGCCGGAGCCTTCACCTCTGCCGGGACCTCCCCCGTCACTGACTTCTCGGAGCCCTTCGCGCCCCTCCGCTTTCCGGCCGCGACCGATCCCGCCCCACCATCGAAATTCTCGACATGTGCGACATTCCGGACACTTGCGGGAGACTGTTCGCCCACAGCGGAATTCTGCTTACCGGACACTCTTTCGGCCCCCTCGGCCTGCGTTCTCACCGGCGAATTGGACACCCGGCCAGCCTACGGTCCACCACTGACATCCGCCCCGGTCACCGCTGATCCGGACCCAATCGGGCCCCTGGCGCACGAACACGCGCACCGGTGCGTCAAACTTGTTGTGATTGATCGCACGAATATTTACTTGCCAGGTCCGACGCGGCGAAGCTGTCCTTCGCGTCTCGTGCGCGGTGTCCCCCGGACGGGCACTGTACGGTCCGGCATCATGGGGGCCACGGTCCCTGAGCAGGTCGACAAGGAGAGAACTCGTGGACGACGTTCTGCGGCGCGCCCCGCTCTTCGCGGCGCTCGATGACGAGCAGGCGGCGGAGCTGCGCGGCTCGATGAGTGAGGCAACGCTCGCCCGGGGTGACGCGCTCTTCCACGAGGGCGACCCCGGCGACCGCCTCTACGTGGTCACCGAGGGCAAGGTCAAACTGCACCGCACCTCCCCCGACGGCCGCGAGAACATGCTCGCGGTGCTCGGCCCCGGCGAGCTCATCGGCGAGCTGTCCCTGTTCGACCCGGGCCCGCGCACGGCCACCGCGACCGCGCTGACCGAGGTCAAGCTCCTCGGCCTCGGTCACGGCGACCTCCAGCCGTGGCTGAACGCCCGGCCCGAGGTGGCCTCGGCGCTGCTGCGGGCCGTCGCCCGCCGGCTGCGCAAGACCAACGACCAGATGTCCGACCTGGTCTTCTCCGACGTGCCGGGCCGTGTCGCCCGCGCCCTGCTCGACCTGTCGCGCCGCTTCGGCGTGCAGTCGGACGAGGGCATCCACGTCGTCCACGACCTGACGCAGGAGGAGCTGGCCCAGTTGGTCGGCGCCTCCCGCGAGACGGTGAACAAGGCCCTGGCGGACTTCGCCCAGCGCGGCTGGCTGCGGCTGGAGGCGCGTGCGGTGATCCTGCTGGACGTCGAGCGGCTGGCGAAGCGCTCGCGCTGAGCCCGCTCTCACGAACACACGCCTAGACGCACAGGAAGGGCGCCCCGGAAGCCGAGCTTCCGGGGCGCCCTTCCGCATGCGTACGGCCCGTCAGGAGCCGGGTGGCGAGGTCAGATCAACCCGTGGTCGCGCAGGTACTCCAACTGCGCCCGTACGGACAGCTCCGCCGCCGGCCACAGCGTCCGGTCGACGTCCGCGTACACCTGGGCGACGACCTCAGGCGCGGAGCGGAAGCCGTTCTCGACCGCCGTCTCCACCTGGGCCAGCCGGTGGGCGCGGTGCGCGAGGTAGTACTCGACGGCGCCCTGTGCGTCCTCCAGGACGGGCCCGTGACCGGGCAGGACGGTGTGGACCCCGTCGTCGACCGCCAGAGAGCGCAGCCGGCGCAGGGAGTCCAGGTAGTCGCCGAGCCGCCCGTCCGGGTGGGCGACGACCGTGGTGCCGCGCCCCAGGACGGTGTCGCCGGTCAGGACGGCGGCGTCCGCGGGCAGGTGGAAGCAGAGCGAGTCCGAGGTGTGCCCGGGGGTGGGCACCACCCGTAGCTCCAACCCGCCGACGGTGATGGTCTCGCCCGCTTCGAGCCCTTCGTCGCCGAGCCGCAGCGCGGGGTCGAGGGCCCGCACCTTGGTACGGGTCAGTTCGGCGAAGCGGCCGGCACCCTCGGCGTGGTCCGGGTGTCCGTGGGTGAGCAGGGTGAGGGCGATGCGCTTGCCGGCCTGCTCCGCGGTGCTGATGACGCGGCGCAGATGCGCGTCGTCCAGCGGCCCGGGGTCGACCACGACCGCCAGGTCGGAGTCCGGTTCGGCGAGGATCCAGGTGTTCGTGCCGTCCAGGGTCATCGCCGAAGGGTTCGGGGCGAGGACGTTGACCGCGCGGTCGGTGGCGGGCCCGGAGTGGACGCCTCCGCGCGGTTGGCCCGGAAGTGCTGCGGCTTCGGTCATCGGGTCCCCCCGGTGGGGATGCGTTTGGTGAATTCGTCGTGTCCCGGCCAGCTGAGCACCAGGGTGCCCTGCTCCAGCCGTGCCTCGGCCAGTACGGGCGTCAGGTCCTGCTCCCGGGCCGCGGCGAGTGCGGCGGCGGCCGTCTCGTACCCGCTCAGGTCCCGCAGGGTGGCGATGGTCGGCGGCATCATCAGCAGCTCGCCCCGGTCGTAGCCGGCCGCCGCGTCGCAGGGTCTGAGCCACACCGTGCGGTCGGCTTCGGTGGAGGCGTTGCGGGTGCGCTGGCCGCTGGGGAGGGCCGCGACGAAGAACCAGGTGTCGTAGCGGCGGGGTTCGAACTCGGGGGTGATCCAGCGGGCCCAGGCGCCCAGGAGGTCGGAGCGCAGGACGAGCCCGCGCCGCTCCAGGAAGTCCGCGAAGGCGGCGTCGCCGTCGACCAGCGCCTGTCGATCGTCCTCCCAGTCACCGTCCGCCGCGCCCACGACCGTGTCGGGGGTGAGACCGGCGAGCAGGACACCGGACTCCTCGTACGTCTCCCTGACCGCCGCACAGATGACGGCCCGGGCCGATGCCTCGTCCACGCCGAGGCGCTCGGCCCACTCGGCGGGCGAGGGCCCCGCCCACCGCACCGGCCGGGAGTCGCGGGCGTCCACCTTGCCACCGGGATAGGCGTACGCACCGCCGGCGAAGGCCATGGAGGCGCGGCGGCGCAGCATGTGCACGGTGGGACCGCCCGGCGCATCGCGCAGCAGCATGACGGTGGCGGCGCGCTTCGGCGGCGCGGGGGTCAGCTCACCGGCTGCAAGTGCACGGATCCGGTCGGGCCACTCCGGGGGGTACCACTGACCTTGGGACATGGCCGGATGCTATGCGCATCCAGCAGGATGTTCGAGGGTGCCGGGGTCAGGGCGCCGGAGTACCCGGTCGGAGCGACGGCGTCGGCGGCGCTGTTTCACGTGGAACGAGAGTGGCCCCTACAACGGATTCGCGTGCGCGGGCTTACGGCTCACGGCTGTGCGCGCGGAAGCGGCCGGGTGCGCGCACCCGGCCGCTCCTCTCATGCTGCTCTCACGCCCTTCTCAATGCGCGCTCCTCAAGGCGCGCTCGCGCTCACGCCCGTGCGTTGGAGTTGCCGCGCAGCTTCACGTTCGCCGTGCTCGCGCTCTTGATCGCGGTCTCGATCTGCGCCATCGACGAGGACGAGGAGAGCCCCGGCACCGTCGCCGCGTTCAGCGCGTACAGCGTGAAGGTGTACGGATGGGTGGAGCCGCCGGGGCAGGGGCCGAAGTACTTCTGGGAGTTCGCCCCGCTGCCCATGGCCTTCTGTTTCGCACCGTCCTGGCCCGGCACCGCGAAGCCCGACCCCAGTCCTTCGGGCAGGGCGAGCTTGGCGGGCGGGATGTCCCAGATCGCCCAGTGCAGCTTGTTCCCGCTGTTGGCCACGTCGGTGAAGACGACCGCGTAACCGCGTGCGTTCGTCGTGCCGGCGCTCCAGGCCAGCGGCGGCGAGGTGTCCTGGCCCGCCCCGCTGTCGCCGGCGCAGGTGAAGCGGGCGGGGATGGTCCCGTTGTCACCGAAGGCGCTGCTGGTCAGCTTGAACTCACCGGTCGGCGGACCGCCGGAGTAGACGACGTCGATCAGCAGGATCCGGTCGTTGCCCGACGTGCCGTCCTTGTCGGCGGACGTGGTGAGCCAGATGTCGCCGTCGCGGTCCACCTCGACCGTGCGCAGCCGGCCGTACGTCCCCTGGAAGTACGTCTTCTGCTCGACCAGGTTGGACGAGGAGTCGATCCGCAGCCGGTACACCCGCTCGCCGCGTGTGGTGGCGACGAACACGTGGTCGTTCACCACGGTCAGCCCGCTGGGGGAGCCGGAGGAGGTCGGCCAGGTCTTCTTGGGCGGGAGGTAGCCGGAGCAGCTGCCGTTGGTGCCCTCGCAGGACGGCCAGCCGTAGTTGCCGCCCTTCTGGATCAGGTTGACCTCGTCCATGGTGCCGTCGCCGAACTCGGCCTGCCACAGCCGTCCCTTGGAGTCGAAGTCGATTCCCTGGGGGTTGCGGTGGCCCATGGACCAGACGGCGTTGCCGAAGGGGTTGTCCGACGGGATGCTGCCGTCCTGGTTGATCCGGAGGATCTTGCCGTTGAGCGAGTTGCGGTTCTGGGCGAGGCTGGGGTTCTGGGCGTCGCCCATGGAGGCGTACAGCTTGCCGTCGGGGCCGAAGCGGAGCCGGCCGCCGTTGTGGAACCGGCTCTTCTGCATGCCGTCCAGCAGCACGGTGTAGCCGCTGAGGGTGTTGTTGGACTCCAGCTTCATCCGGGCGATGCGGTTGCCGTCGCCGGAGGTGTGCAGGAAGTACAGGTAGCGGTCGGTGGCGAAGTTCGGGCTGACCTCGACGCCCATCAGGCCGCCCTCGCCGCCCGTGGTCTGGGAGTTGGGGACCTTTCCGAGCAGGGTCTTCGTGCCCGACTTCGTCAGTCGGTAGACGTTGAAGGTGTTCCGCTCGGTGTAGACGCCCGCGCCGTCCGGCAGGAAGGCGACGCCCCAGCCGACGTCCACGCCGCTCGCGATCGTGCTGACCGTGCCGGGGTCGGGGACGCCGCCCGGCTGGCTGCCGCCGGTGGAGGCGGTGATCTCGGGGCTGAAGTCGGACTTGTTGCCCTTCAGGTCGAAGGCCCTGACCTTGAACCGGTACGAGGTGCTGGCGGTCAGGCCGGCGACGGTGGCCGTGGTGGCGTCGGCCGTCTCGGCGAGCACGCCGTCGCGGAAGACCTCGTAACCGGTCACCTTGACGTTGTCCGTGGCGGCGTTCCAGGCCAGGTCGACGCTGGTCGCGGTCGATCCGGTGGTGCGCAGGTTGCCCGGGACGGTCGGCGCCTGGTTGTCCGGCGGGGCCGGCAGGGTGGCGATGGTGACCGCGTTGCTGGCGACCGACACGTTGCCCGCCGCGTCACGGGCGAAGACGGTCCAGTCGTACGTCGTCTCCGGGTCCAGGCCCTCCACCGTGGCGGCGAGGGTGTCCCCGTTCACCTGCTTCTCCAGCTGGCCGTGCTGATAGATGTCGTAGCCGGTGACCTTGACGTTGTCGGAGGCCGCGTCCCAGGCCAGCGACACCGTGGAGGCCGTCGGCTCCTTGTCCTTGCGCAGGTTGGCAGGTGCGCCCGGGCGCTCGGTGTCGGCCGGGCCGGTCGGGGTGACCGTGAGTTTGTCCAGGTTGGGGCCGTCGCCGTTGGACGTGGTGGCCCGGATCTTGTTGACGCCCGCGGTGAGGGTGGCCTCGACCGGAACCGTCTGCCAGTTGGTCCAGGCGGTGGTGCTGGGGAAGGCGAGGTCGTCCGCGACGGGGGCGCCGTTCACGGTGACGTCCAGGGCCCGGCTACCGGCGGCGCCGAGCGCGTAGCGGAAGTCCAGCCTGGTCTTGGTCGCCTGCGGGGCGTCCACGGTGAACTCGACGTACGCGCCCGTTACGGCCTGGAAGTTGACGAAGCCCGTGCCGGAGTGGCCGGCGTGGTTGGACTCGACCGCGCCCTGCGAGACGGTCCCGGTCTCGGCCTCGTGGTCGGTGGCGGCGCCGCCGTCGGCCGCGGTGACGTCGACGTAGTCGAGGTTCGGTCCGCCCGCGGCGTCGGTCGCGGTGAGCCGGAGCGTGTTGGGGCCGGCCTTGAGCGCGACGGTGGTGTTCGCGGTGGTCCAGCCGGTCCAGCCGTTGGTGGGCTGGAAGTCGACGCCGGTGGGGGCGGCGCCGCCGTTCACGGACAGGTTCAGGGGACGGTTGCCGGTGGTGCCGTTGGCGAAGCGGATCGCCAGGGTGGCGTTGCCGGCCGCGGCGGCGTTCACGGTGAACTCGACGTAGCTGCCGGCGACGTTGGTGTAGTTGACGAAGCCGGCGCCGGAGAACCCGGCGTGGTTGGACTCGACCGCGCCCTGCGAGATGGACGCGGACTCGGCCTCGTACCGGACGGGGGCGGCCTTCCCGGAGGCGGGCTGGGCGACGCCCGTCGCCGGCAGGGCCACGGTTAACGCTGCTGTGGCCGCAGCCACGAGTACGCCGATCGCGCTGCGCGTCCGGCGGCGGGGGGTTGGTGCCACGGATTTCCTCCCACGGGTTCGACGGGGGCGGAACGGTCGTTCGGATGACGGCGCTCGGATCCCTTCGATCGAAGTCGGTCGCACGGGATCGTTCGGATGCTCGTTCAGGGTGCTCGTTCAGATGCTTGTTCAGATGGATAGGAAGCGTTCCTAACCGTGGACAGAGCACACCCGGCGACGCGTCCACGTCAAGAGAGGTGCACGGGATTGCCGCAGACGCACGAGGCCCCGTGCCTGCCGGAGGAATCGGCAGGCACGGGGCCTCATAGGTGTTGACCGGCGGTTCAGTGCCGATCGCGGCGTCATGTCAGCGGGGTCGTCGGGGCCGTCGAGGGCGTCCAACGCGCCGACCGGTGTTCTCGTCCGTGACGAAGGGGTCCGTGACGAAGAGGTTGGTGGCGAAGAGGTCAGTGGCGAAGAGGTCCACAGCGCCCGGTACGTCCAGGCGGCGTCACGCCTCCGGCGTGAGCTCGATCTGGAACTCGACCTCGACCGGCGCGTCCAGCGGGAGGACCGCGACACCCACCGCGCTGCGCGCGTGCACGCCCTTCTCCCCCAGGACCTCGCCCAGCAGCTCGCTGGCGCCGTTGATCACGGCCGGCTGCCCGGTGAAGTCACTGGCCGAAGCCACGAACCCGACCACCTTCACCACCCGGGCGATCCGGTCCAGGTCGCCGACGACGGACTTGACGGCGGCCAGGCCGTTGAGCGCACAGGTGCGCGCCAGCTCCTTGGCCTCCTCCGCGGTCACCTCCGCACCCACCTTGCCGGTGAGCGGAAGCTTGCCCTCCACCATCGGCAGCTGGCCCGCCGTGTAGACGTACGGCCCGGACACCACGGCCGGCCGGTACGCGGCGATCGGCGGCACGACCTCAGGCAGCGTCAGCCCCAGCTCGGCCAGGCGCGCCTCGACGGCACCGCCGCCGGCACCGCTCACGACGACTTCTCGCGCTTCAGGTACGCCACGAGCTGCTCGGGGTTCGGCCCGGGCACGACCTGGACGAGCTCCCACCCGTCCTCGCCCCAGGTGTCGAGGATCTGCTTGGTCGCGTGCACGAGGAGCGGCACCGTCGCGTATTCCCACTTGGTCATGGGCCGACTGTATCCGCCCGTGCCGGGTGCACGTGATCCGCACGTGCCGGGGCGCACGTGACGCAGCCCGCACACGGCCTCGTGCGTAGCCCGCGGCCCGACTGGTTAGTCTCGAAAGTGTGAGCAGGCTCCAGGTCGTCAGCGGCAAGGGCGGCACCGGTAAGACCACGGTCGCCGCCGCCCTCGCGCTCGCCCTCGCGACCGAGGGAAAGCGGACCCTCCTCGTCGAGGTCGAGGGGAGGCAGGGCATTGCACAACTCTTCGAGACGGAGGCGCTCCCCTACGAGGAGCGGAAGATCGCCGTATCGTCGGCGGGCGGCGAGGTGTACGCACTCGCCATCGACGCCGAGCGGGCCCTGCTCGACTACCTCCAGATGTTCTACAAGCTCGGCAGCGCCGGGCGCGCACTGAAGAAGATCGGCGCGATCGACTTCGCCACCACCATCGCTCCCGGCGTACGGGACGTGCTGCTGACCGGCAAGGCGTGCGAGGCGGTGCGGCGACGGACGAAGCAGGGCTCGTACGCGTACGACTACGTCGTCATGGACGCGCCGCCCACCGGGCGCATCACCCGCTTCCTGAACGTGAACGACGAGGTCGCCGGGCTCGCGAAGTTCGGCCCCATACACAACCAGGCGCAGGCCGTGATGCGGGTGCTCAAGTCGCCGCAGACCGCGGTCCACCTGGTGACGCTGCTGGAGGAGATGCCGGTCCAGGAGACCGCCGACGGCGTCGCGGAGCTGTGCGCCGCCGGCCTGCCGGTGGGCCGGGTCATCGTGAACATGGTCCGGCCGCACATCCTCGACGAGGAGGCGCTGCACCTGGCGGCGAACGGCAAGCGCACCGACATCGTGCGGGCGCTCGCCGCGGCCGGCGTCGGCGGGGCGGCCGAGCTGGTCGACCCGCTGCTGGACCAGGCGTCGGACCACGCGCGCCGGGTCGAGTTGGAGCGGGACCAGCGGTCGGCGCTCGGCCGTCTGGAACTGCCGTCGTACGAGCTGCCGCTGCTGAGCGAGGGCGTGGACCTGGCGGGGCTCTACCGCCTGTCGAAGGAGCTGCGCGCGCAGACGGAACAGCAGGAGCAGGAGCAGGGCGAGGGGGGCCGTACCTCGGCTCGTACCGCCCCGCGAAGTGCCGCCCAGCAGCCCCAGCAGCCCCGGCAGGGGCGTGCCAAGCAAGGGACCGATTCATGACCCTGGACGCGTCGGCCACTCCCCTCCGCGTCGACACGCTCATCGACGACCCCGCCACCCGCATCATCGTGTGCTGCGGCTCGGGCGGCGTGGGCAAGACGACCACGGCCGCGGCGCTCGGCGTACGGGCGGCCGAGCGCGGGCGGCGGGTCGTCGTCCTCACCATCGACCCGGCCCGCCGGCTCGCCCAGTCCCTCGGCATCGACTCCCTCGACAACACCCCGCGCCGGGTCAAGGGCATAGAGCCCGACGGCACCGGGCCGGCCGGCGAACTGCACGCCATGATGCTCGACATGAAGCGCACGTTCGACGAGATCGTCGAGGCGCACGCGGACGCCGAGCGGGCCCGCGCCATCTTGGAGAACCCCTTCTACCAGTCCCTGTCGGCCGGCTTCGCGGGCACGCAGGAGTACATGGCGATGGAGAAGCTTGGACAGCTGCGGGCCCGGGACGAGTGGGACCTGATCGTCGTCGACACCCCGCCGTCGCGCAGTGCGCTGGACTTCCTGGACGCGCCGAAGCGGCTGGGGTCGTTCCTGGACGGGAAGTTCATCAAGCTGCTGATGACCCCGGCGAAGATGGGCGGCCGGGCGGGGATGAAGTTCCTGAACGTCGGCATGTCGATGATGACGGGGACGCTGGGCAAGCTGCTCGGCGGGCAACTGCTGCGGGACGTGCAGACCTTCGTGACGGCCATGGACACCATGTTCGGCGGCTTCCGCACCCGGGCGGACGCGACGTACCGGCTGCTCCAGGCCCCCGGCACCGCCTTCTTGGTGGTGGCGGCGCCGGAGCGGGACGCGCTGCGGGAGGCGGCGTACTTCGTCGAACGGCTGGCGGAGGAGGACATGCCGCTGGCGGGCCTGGTCCTGAACCGGGTCCACGACAGCGGGGCGGCCCGGCTGACGGCCGAGCGGGCGCTGACGGCGGCGGAGACCCTGGAGTCAGAGGAGTACGAGGGCTCCGAGGATCACGAGGAGTACGAGGGCTCCGAGGATCACGAGCAGCCCGAGGAGCCCGAGGAGCCCGAGGAGCCTGGGGATCATGAGGAGTACGAGGGGTACGAGGAGTACGAGCCCCTGGAGTCCGACCTGACCGACGCCCTGGAGTCCGCGGACGCGGCCGACCTGAGCGATCCGGCCGGCCCGACCAGTCAGACTGAAGTGGAATCCGATTCCTCAGAAAATCTTGCCGCGACCGGCATTGTGGATCATGGAGGAGGGAAGACTGGTGTTCGTGAGGCCACGGACGTCTCTCCCGAAACCCCGCCCGTGGACCACTCGCCCAGTCCCCCCGAGCACTCCGCACCACCCGAGTACGAAGACGTCTCCCCCCGTGACGTCTTCGCCGAGGACGCACGCCCCGAAGCCACGCACGAAGCCCCGGACGAAGCCGGCACCGACGCCGAAGCCGACAGCGAGCACACCACGGCGCAGCTGACGGCCGGTCTGCTGCGCCTGCACGCCGAGCGCATGCAGGTGCTCGCACGCGAGCAGCGCACACGGGACCGCTTCACCGCGCTCCATCCCGAGGTCGCGGTGGCACAGGTGACCGCGCTGCCCGGCGACGTGCACGACCTGGCCGGTCTGCGCGCCATCGGCGACCAGCTGGCAGCGGCCGGCGACGCTGAAGCGTGACGCCGGCGCGCCCGGAGGCACACCGAAGCCGCAGCAGGACACCGGACACGGACACGTAGCAGTCACACACCGGCGCGCACTTCCGGCACGCCATTACGGCGTACACACCGGCGCACGCACCCGGCACTCCGGAGCCGCAGCCGGTACGGAAGGCCGCAGACCGCTTTCCGGTCCGCTCCGTACCCACCCGACGGACTCCCGCGGGAGCCGGCGTAATCGATCGCGCCAGCGGGGCGACCCACCCCGCGGAGTGACCTACCCCACGGCCGCGTAGGCCGCGTACGTCTCGTCGTCGTCGAGCCCGACGGGCAGTACGCCCGCACCGCGCTCGTACTCCGTGCGTGCGGTTTCGAGGAGTCTGCGCCAGGAGGTGACCGTGGGCCGCCTGCGCAGCAGCGCACGTCGTTCCCGCTCGGTCATCCCTCCCCACACGCCGAACTCCACGCGGTTGTCGAGGGCGTCCGCCAGGCACTCGGTCCGCACCGGACACCCGGTGCACACCGCCTTCGCCCTGTTCTGCGCGGCCCCTTGTACGAACAGTTCATCCGGATCGGTAGTGCGGCAGGCTGCCTGCGCACTCCAGTCGGTTACCCAGCCCATCCCGGCTGCCGTCCTCTCCCGAATCGAGGCTCCCCCACGGCGGTAGCGGCATATTCACCGCTGCCAGTTGAGGACGTTACGGAAGGCAGGCGCGGTGCAACACCCCCTGCGGGCCCAATCTCGAATGGCCCGAACGGACTATGCGTACGCGCCAGATCACCCAGGGGAGTGACCTGGGGACATGAGGAACCAACCCGAATGAACCAGACACATCGGACAGTTCACGATGCACATCGGGCTGAACATAAAGCAGGTTTATTGCGAAACCGGACACGGCAGCACGTCTGCAAGGTGCGGAATGCCGGATTCCACTTTGGCCTTCGTCAGACCCCGATGACTACGGGACACGCCACGCCGGCAGGAATGACTTTCGACGAATTCCGCGAATGGCTTGATGCACAACCGCACTGCTGTGACAGTTGGGAGCAGCTTAGGCCAAGGGATGCGCCCGTGTCCGGCGAATGAGAACGTAGGCTGTTTCCATGCCAAAGACGCGCTCCGGTGGGGGTCTGTCAGCGACCCAGCAAGCCGCCAAGTTCCTCGGTGTCAGCGTGCTCTCCGGAGCAGTGCTGGCCGGCATCGCCCTTCCGGCTGCCGGCGCGCTGGGCCTGGCGGCGAAGGGGACGGTCAAGGGGTTCGACGAGATCCCGGCCAACCTGAAGACGCCGCCGCTCAGCCAGCGCACCACGATCCTGGACTCCAAGGGCGACCTGATCGCCTCGGTGTACTCCCGCGACCGCACGGTGGTCCCGCTGGAGGACATCTCCCCGTACATGCAGAAGGCGATCGTCGCCATCGAGGACTCGCGCTTCTACGAGCACGGCGCGATCGACCTCAAGGGCGTGCTGCGCGCGCTCAACCGCAACGCCCAGTCGGGCGGGGTGGCGCAGGGCGCCTCGACGCTGACCCAGCAGTACGTGAAGAACGTCTTCGTGGAGGAGGCCGGCGACGACCCCGACAAGGTCGCCCAGGCCACCCAGCAGACGCTCGGCCGCAAGATCCAGGAGCTGAAGTACGCGATCCAGGTCGAGGAGGAGCTGGGCAAGAAGAAGATCCTGGAGAACTACCTCAACATCACCTTCTTCGGGCAGCAGGCGTACGGCATCGAGGCCGCGTCGCAGCGCTACTTCTCCAAGCCCGCCAAGGACCTGAACCTGCAGGAGTCGGCGATGCTCGCGGGCATCGTGCAGTCCCCCAGCCGGTACGACCCGGTCAATGACACGGAGGAGGCGCGCAAGCGCCGGAACATCGTCCTCCAGCGCATGGCCGACGTCCGCAACATCACCCAGGCCGAGGCGGACCAGGCCAAGGCGACCCCGATCGAGCTCAAGGTCAGCAAGCCCCAGAACGGCTGCATCACCGCCGTCAAGGGCGCGGGCTTCTTCTGCGACTACGTCCGCAACGTCTTCCTGACCGACCCCGTCTTCGGCAAGACCAAAGAGGACCGGGCCAAGCTCTGGAACCGCGGCGGCCTGACGGTCAAGACGACGCTCGACCCGAAGGCGCAGGCGTCCGTCCAGAAGTCGATAAAGGAGTACGTGTACCAGTCCGACAAGGTCGCCACCGCGGTGACCCTCGTCGAGCCGGGCACGGGCAAGATCATGGGCATGGGCCAGTCGAAGCCGTACGGCTTCGACAGGAACGAGACCCAGATCAACTACTCCGTCGACAAGAAGATGGACGGCTCGAACTTCGGCTTCCCGGTCGGCTCGACCTTCAAGCCGTTCGTGGCGGCGGCGGCCATAGAGCAGGGACGACCGGCCTCGCAGTCGTACGCGGCGCCGTACGAGATGGCGTACCCGAGCCCGATCCAGGGCTGCTCCAGCGGCAAGCCGTGGGTGAACACCGAGGGCGCCAAGCTCAAGAACGAGCTGGAGTCGGAGGTCGGCCCGTACAGCCTGAAGGAGGCGATGGAGAAGTCGGTCAACACCTACTTCGTCCAGATGATCGCCGACATCGGCCTCTGCCCGGTGAAGGAGATGACCGACAAGCTGGGCCTGGTCGTGGGCAACGGCGAGAAGCTGCGCGCCGCGCCCTCCTCCCTCACGCTCGGCTCGGAGGGCATGTCCCCGCTGACGATGGCGAGCGCGTACGCGGCCTTCGCCAACCGGGGCACGTACTGCACCCCCGTCGCCATCGAGTCGATCCGCACGGCCGACGGCAAGAACCTCGAAGTGCCCGAGACCGACTGCAAGCGGGCGATGAGCGAGAAGACCGCCGACACGATCAACTCGCTGCTGAGCGGCGTGGTGTCCGACGAGGGCACGGGCGCGAAGGCCGGACTGAGCGGCCGTGACAACGCGGGCAAGACGGGTACGACGGACGAGCGGAAGAACGCCTGGTTCGTCGGCTACACCCCGAACCTGGCCGGAGCGGTGTGGGTCGGCAGCGCGACGCAGCAGGTGAAGATGTTCGACATCACCATCGGCGGCCGGTACAAGCCGAAGGTCTTCGGCGGTGAGGTCCCCGGCTCCATCTGGCGGATGGCGATGACCGGCGCGCTGGACGGGAAGAACGCCCCGTCCTTCAACCGGGTGGCCATCCCCGACGCGCCGAAGACGGACCAGGACCAGGGCGGCGACTCCGGCCGGGACCGCGGCGACGGGCGCCGGGACGACGGTGACAACGGCGACGGCGACGGGGACGGCGACCGACGGGGCGGTGGTGGTGGCGGCGACGGCGGCTGGAACAACCGCAACGGCGGCGGTGACGGCAACGGCAACGGGGAAGGCGGCGCCGGCGGCGGCGAGGACTCCATCCCCGGGATCACCATCCCGCCGGGCGTGATCGGCGGCGGCGACGGAGAGGGAGACGGCGAAGGCGGCGGCACGCAGTAGCCGCCGGACTGAGCAAACGGACAGGGCCCGGGTCGGATGACCCGGGCCCTGCTGTCGTACGCGACGGCGGACGGTTCGTCGGCGCCGTGGAGGTGCGGCACCACCCGAACCGGATGCGCGGCACCACCCGAAGCAGAGGTCCGTGTCACCCGAAGCGGAGGTCCGTGTCACCCTGCCGGGAACTGCCGTGTCACCCCACCTGGAACTGCCGCGTCACTCGGCGAGGAGCTGCTTCACGACCGCGGCGACGCGACCGCCCTCCGCGCGTCCGGCGATCTTCGGGTTCACGATCTTCATGACCGCCCCCATGGCCCGCGGCCCCTCGGCCCCGCCGGCCTTCGCCTCCGCGACGGCCTCGGCCACGATCTGCCGCAGCTCGTCGTCGCCGAGCTGCTTCGGCAGGTACTCGTCGAGGACCACGCCCTCCGCCTTCTCACGCTCGGCCTGCTCGCCCCGCCCGCCCTTGGCGAAGGCGTCGGCGGCCTCCCGCCGCTTCTTCGCCTCGCGGGCGATCACCTTCTGCACCTCGTCGTCGGAGAGCTCGCGGGCGGTCGTACCCGCCACCTCCTCCTTGGCGATGGCGGCGAGGGTCAGCCGGAGGGTCGCCGAGCGCAGCTCGTCCCGCCCCCTGATCGCTTCGGTGAGGTCTTCCTTGAGCTTGGCCTTGAGCGTCATGGGGAAAGTGTGACAGGTACGGGTCGGGTCCCGCCCACCCATTTCGGGCGGGACCCGCCGCACTCCACCACACTGCGCCACCACCCGTCACCCTCCGCAGCGCCACTGCTCCGGGCGGCCCCGCCCGAGGTCGGAAGGGGCGTGTCGGGTCTGCGACGATGGGCGCATGCGCGCACGGTACGGAATCCCCCTGACAGTCACGGCAGTCGGCGCGGCCGGCATCGTCTACGCAGCGGCGTTCGAGCCCCGCTTCTTCCGCCTCCGACGGATCACCGTCCCCGTGCTCCCGAAGGGCATGCGCCCCCTGCGCGTCCTCCAGGTCTCCGACATCCACATGGTCAGCGGCCAGCGCAAGAAGCGCGCCTGGCTCCAGTCCCTGGCGGGCCTGCGCCCCGACTTCGTCGTCAACACCGGCGACAACCTCTCCGACCCCGAGGGCGTCCCCGAGGTCCTGGACGCGCTGGGCCCGCTGATGGAGTTCCCCGGCGTCTACGTCTTCGGCTCCAACGACTACTACGGCCCCCGGCCGCGCAACCCCGCCCGCTACCTGCTCGAAAAGGTCCAGGGGCGCCACGGCCTCAACGGCAACCCGCCCGTCGTCGGCGCGATCCACAACCCCTGGACGGACCTCCGCGACGCCTTCGACGCGGCGGGCTGGGTCGGCCTCACCAACACCCGCGGCCGGCTGAAGCTCGACGCCGGCGAGATCGCCTTCACCGGTCTGGACGACCCCCACATCAAGCGCGACCGCTACCCCGAGGTCGCCGGCGGCCCGGACCCCGACGCCGACCTCTCCCTCGCCGTCGTCCACGCCCCCTACCTGCGCTGCCTGGACGCCTTCACCGCCGACGGCTACCCCCTGATCCTGGCCGGCCACACCCACGGCGGCCAGGTCTGCATCCCCTTCTACGGCGCCCTCGTCACCAACTGCGACCTGGACACGGACCGCGTCAAGGGCCTCTCCACCCACGACTCCGCGGGCCGCACCTCCTACCTCCACGTCTCCGCGGGCTGCGGCGCCAACCGCTACACCCCGGTCCGCTTCGCGTGCCCCCCGGAGGCCACCCTGCTGACCCTGGTCGAACGCCCGTAGCCCACCCGGCCCCACCCCGCGAAAGCGGATTTCGCGTGAGCGCGCGGGTGGGCTAAAGTAATCGATGTCGCCGCGACAGCGGTGACATCGGGGTGTAGCGCAGCTTGGCAGCGCGCTTCGTTCGGGACGAAGAGGTCGTGGGTTCAAATCCCGCCACCCCGACAGAGAAACACCAGGTCAAGGGCCTGATCCTCATCGAGGATCAGGCCCTTCCTGCGTCTCCAGAGATCGTTTGGGAGAAATCTGGGAGAAGATCTTGGTCGGCGTCTCCCAGCAGGTGATCGTCGAGCAGTAGCAACATGCCTCGGCTGCGCCGACCCACACCTGCACGTTCGCGAACGTGCAGTCGTCGACTCGACCGCGAACGTACCTCATCCGCGCCTGATGGCTCCGCCGTGCCGGCGGATCGCCCGAATGGTGAGCTCCCGCCGCCCCGGGGTCCATGTCAGCCCGCACCGCTACTGTCTTCGTTCATGACCGCGCTACTCGAACGTGAGCTCCGGGACCTCTTGGCGGAGCAGCTAGACGTTCTCGAACCAGGACTGACCCTCGTCCGATGCGAGTTTGCGCTGAGCGACCCGCCGCTCCGTACGAGGGGCTGGATCGACATCCTTGCTCGTGACCGACACGGCCTGTGGGTGATCATCGAGTTGAAGCGTGCTACTTCCACGTCCCGTGAGGCGTTGCACGAGGTCGCAAAGTACGCAGAGCTTCTCCAGCGCGACAAGCAGGTCGCGCCTGACCGCATCCGCGCCCTCATCGTGTCGACCGACTGGCGCGAACTACTCGTCCCGGTGAGCAACATGGCCCGTGACTGGAGCCATGATCTTCGCGGTTACGAACTCCAGGTGCATGACGATGGGACGCTCAGCGCTGAGCGCGTCGCGATGCTTCCACTGTCCCCTGAGCAGTACATCACACCGGTGCACGGCATCTACCTCTACGCGAGCCCCCAAGACCGAGACCGCGGATGGAAACACATACGGCAGATCGCTGCGGAGATCGGCGCGCCCAACCTTCTTGCTGCCGACTTTGAACGCATCAGCGCCAAAGACAGCGTCATCGCGCACTACGGCCTGTACTTGGGTGTCGGCACCGTGGAGTGGGGCAGCGCGCTGTCGGACTCCCCGGAAGTAGACGGGTACGGTGCGGAGCACCCGGCCGAGTACGAGGCGTGGTGCGAAATCAACGCGCGCGTTCGATGCGTCAAAGTCGAGTCGGCTTACCCGGGAGTGCTGGGCACCCTCCTAGGCAATTCCGATTGGGAGATCACCGGGTATCGGGGCACCGGAGCGTTTGCCCTGGGTAACGGGGCATATGAGGAACGCGACTGGCTGCAGATGCTGGCTGGCCATGATCGCGGGGACGGGCAATTCAAGTACATCGGCTCTGCCAACCCCCGGATCACCAGTCGGTGGCACTCTTTTGTAGATCAGGCCATGACCAGCCTCGGCGGCAACTCCGAGTGGGAGATGCTCGTCCGGGCGTGGCTGGAGCGAGTTGCCGAGCAACCAGGCGACATTGACGTCGTCCTGTGGATCTACAACCCCTGCGACCTGATTCAGACCGTCATCTATGGATGGCCGGATGAGCTCACCCTGTGGGAACCACGCATCAAAGCCGTCGCCCGCTTCCCTGACGGCAGTCGCTCCGTCGCCGAGGGCAGGCTGTGTGCGAACAGCACCGGGGGTGCGCCAGGCTTTCACCACTACGTCCACGAGGTGTACCGCGATCTGGGGAACTGGATGGCAACTCGACACGGCGGCACCACCTGGATGACTGATCTGGATCTTGTTCGCCGCCTCGGGCTGCGCTACATGATGTTTGAGATCATCAGCGACCGCCCCGGGCCGCCAGCCCCAGAAGACGAACGCGGACTCTGGCTGGTCGAGGACGGGCAGGCGACCCGATACTCATCCCACGCCCCGGAGTTCGTCATGGCCTGGCAGCTCAACACCTACGGGGGAAAGCTCGTGACCCTTCGAGATTTCCTCACGACGTACCGCCATGAGGTCAACACGCTCCGCATCGAATATCTCGGCGGTGCGGACGGGAGGCGCTGACTTCACGGGATCACACCTCTCAGATACTCGGTTCACGTGTCTAGCCGGCGGCCTCCACGGTGTGGCCACGTCGAGACATTTGACGGGTTCCGATGGACGAACAGGACGGCGGGAGCCTGCGCGCCCGGCTGAGGGCCGACGGCATCCACTTCACGATCGCCGGAGCAGCGGATCCAGCACGGCGTCGCACCGTGGATGATCTCGCCCTGCTCCTCGACAGCGCCGAGGGGAAGTTACTGGATGTGGATTCGCCGGCCGGTCCGGAGCTACAGGGAAAGGAGACCCGAGCCGCGCGCTTCCTGCGCCGGCTCGCGGTGACCGCTGACCTGGCCCGTCTCCGTCATTCGCGAGCTGCTCACTCTCTGGACGAAGCTCGGAGGGTGGATCGGATAGGGCGCCGGCCAGGTCAGCACAAGCGCGTTCTCATGCTGGGCCGGGCGGGAGCTCCTGGCCGGGGCATTTTGACCGCTGACGCTCTACCCCGGCAGTGCGCGCGGCGGCACGGCGGAGGTCGTCTTCGCCCACATGGCGAACCGCGAGCCGTTCACAGATCGTGCGCTGCTCGCCAACGTTCAGGAGAGTCCGTTCAGCCCCTAACGTCACCAGGCGCCCCGGTGTCCCCGGTACGGTGCGACACCGGGGACACCGCGGCTCTCCGTCTTCGTATGTCCTAACCACGTCCTCCGAGTAGCCGGTCAAGCGCCGCGACCGGCGACGTCGGGCACATGGATCGGCGAGCATCGAGAGATGCCTCCCACTGCTCAGTCAGGCCGGCCATAAGGCGCTGGCGCATGCCGGGCGTGACGTGGGCGTAGCGGGCGGAGACCGAGCCGTCGATGTGGCCCATCCGTTCGTCCATGAGGACCTTCTCGGTGCCGAGGTCCTCCATCATCGTCCGGTGCGTATGGCGGAGGCCGTGGGGTGTGAGGCCCTTGGCGATCGGGAGCCAGCAGGCGTCCGCCCGAGCGGCCGCCCCTCGGCCTCGGGCCGGGATGCCGGGCCAGGGCTCGCCGAGGATCGGCACCGGGCGGGCTTCCTGTGGCGCCTTCTTCGGGTACCAGCCGGAGACCGCTGGGGTGAACAGCCAGGTGGCGAAGCCGTTTCGGCGCCAGTGGGCCGCGTGCTCCGACGTGGTGCCGCCCCGTATGAAACCGAGCTCCGCGATGGCGAGTTCGACGCGAATGCGGGTGTCCTCGCGTACGCGGTCGGGGTGGTTGAGGACGTTCGAGACCGTGCCGGTGGAGACTCCGGCGCGGCGTGCGACGTCGACGAGCTTGGCGCCCTGGTGTCCACCGGTGCGCGCCGTTCCCTGGCCTCGGAAGACGTACGTCCTGCCGTGGCAGGGGCAGGGAGTCGGCTTCGTACGGGCGATGTGGTTGAAGACCAAGGCGGACAGCCAGTCCGTCGAGTCGATGTCGCGGTAGCTGTCGTCCTTGGGCGGGCAGCGCACCAGCCCGCCAGTGTCCAGCTCGTACAGCTGCCACTCGACGCGGAACGTGCCAGGCCGGACAAACTCCGTTTCCAGGCCGACGATTTCGCCCCACCGATTGCCGGTGTAGCCCTTGAGGACCGTGGCGACGAACTCGTCGTCGCGACCGGAGAGCAGGGCCGCCCGCTCGGCGGTGAGCAGGATGCCGAGCGCGTCGGTGACGACCTTCTCCGGGCCTCGGTCACGGGAGCGGCCGGCGCGCTTGCCCCGTCCGCGTCGCCTGGCCGCCGGGTTCGACGTGATCAGGCCCTCGTCGATCGCGTCCTCGAAAATCAGGTGGAGCGTCGCGCGCCAGGTCTTGACGCTGGAGGCCGCGTACGCGGCCCGCTCCTTCTTCTCCCACAGCTCGACGTCCGTGCGCAGGATGCCCGCGAGCGCCTTGTCCTCGAAGTCGGGGAGCAGGTGCTCCTCGATGTGGCGTTTGTAGTTCTGCATCGTCGAGGCGGCCAGGTCCTGGGCGGCGTACCAGCGGCTCGCGTACTCGCCGAAGGTTTCCTGGCCGAGGCCCGGATCGCGCCACTGGCCACGGCGAACGGTCACCTCTTCGGCGTCTGCGGCCTGCTTGGCCTCGCGCTTGGTGGCGAACTTGACCACGGCGCCCGTGGAATCGGCGACGGTGCCGTACTTGCCGTCCTCGATCTTGTAACGGCCACGCCAGTAGCCGCTGCGCTTCTCTGCGTACCCCACAGATTTCCCTCCCTTCTGGCGTGTGGGGTGCGTTAAGCAGCGGTTCCGTACTGGGACTTGGCCATCCGGCGCGGCGGCCGGGCCTGGAGCCGGACGGCGGGCACAGCCCCATCAGGCCGGTGCCGAGTGGGAGGCTTGCGCGTCGGCGCAGCAGCGACGCCAGGGCGCCGCGCATTCACGGCTGGGCGCTCTTCGTGCATGCGGATGATCTCCGCGAGGTGCTCGTCCGAGAAGCGGTAAGCACGGCCGACGCGGGTGAACGGGATGAGCCGGCGGCGAGCTCGGTCCTTGACCCACCAGGCGGAGCAGCCGAGTACGGCGGCGACTTCCTCGGGGACGTAGAGGCGCGGCAGGCCGGCCTCGGCGGGCGAAGTCGGTTCGGAGGCAGGGGTTATCGCGGGTTGGCGCAAGGGGTGGATCCTCTTCTGGCGGGTCCAGGGCGCGGCAACGCCGACCCGCCGGTCGATCGCTAGGGATGTGGGTGAGGTGCCCGGCCTGGGGGTTTGCGGGTCCAGGTCGGGAGGGGGTGTCGGAAGCTATGCCTCGTCGGTGGGGCGACCGTCGCGGTCACCGGGCGGAGGGCCATGCATCTTCAGCATGGTCTTGCTGGCCTCCTCCGCGATGGCGCTCTGGACCATGAGGTCGGCTTCCTCGCGGATGTCGGGGTGCTCGGCGAGGTAGGTGTCGAGCGCGTCGCGTGCCTCCGTGAAGGCCATGTTGGCTCTCTGGGTCGCACGGAACGCGTCCACGACCTCGTCGATGAGCTCCATGGCACGGGCCTTGGCCGCCAGCTGCGGTGGGCCGACGAGGTTGCGCAGGTCGATGCCGAAGACCTCGGCGAAGCCGATGGCGTCGTCGAGGTTGATGCGGCGCTTCCCGTTCTCGATCCGCCAGACCGCGGACGGGTTCATCTCGAAGCCGGCCTCGTTGAGCCGGTCGGACAGGGCATTGGTGCTCCAGCCGCGCGCCTCGCGCTCCACCCTGATGCGGGTTGCGACGTTCGCCTCGCCGCTGAGCAGGACGCCCTCGGACGGTTCTTCCTCCGCCACCGGCGCCTCCTTCCGTTCGTAGCGATGCACTGCGGTTTGCAGCACAGTCTCAACAGTAACATCTCACTGCGAGATGCAAAATGCTTCTGCGATCCGCAATTCATGTGGCATAGTGGTGGCATCCCCACCCCACCGACCTCAGGAGTCCGCACGCCCGCACGTCACATGAAAGAAGCCCCCGGCGATGCCGGGGGCTCAAGCGCAAACCTCTCAACCGCCATCCCTAGCGATCAACCTGCGGAGTCCGGGATTGCCGTCCCATATGGCCCGCAAGCAGAGGAGCTGATGCCCAGTATGACCGATGCCCAGCCGAATACGCCATCCTTTCCCGACGGCTCCGGCACGTCGTGGCCCCCAGTCGCCGCCCCCGGCCAGTCGTCCGGCGCCGCTGTGCCTTCGGCAGGGGAGGGCCACGATGACGCCGCCTCGTCAACACCGCTGCCCGAGGGGACCCAGATCCTGGACGACCTGCGGGCGCAGCTCAAGCGGTATGTGGCGATGCCGAACGAGGAGGCCGTCACGGCGGTGGCACTGTGGATCGCGGCGACGCATCTGCAGCGCGCGTGGCAGCACGCACCTCGCCTGGCGATCGTCGCTCCGGAGAAGCGGTGCGGTAAATCGAGGCTGCTGGATGTGGTGACCGAGACGGTGCACAACCGTCTGATCACGGTCAACGCCAGCGCGGCGGCGATCTTCCGGTCGATCGACGGGGACGACCCGCCCACCCTACTGGTCGACGAGGCAGACACCCTCTTCAGCAGCCCCAGGGCCGCGGAGAAGAACGAGGAGGTGCGCGGGCTGATCAATGCCGGGCACCAGCGCGGCAGGCCGACGCTGCGGGTGTCCGGGCCCGAGCACCAGGTGCAGGAGTTCCCCACCTTCGCCATGGCCGCGCTCGCCGGGATCGGGGACCTGCCCGACACGATCCAGGACCGGGCGGTGGTCATCCGCATGCGCCGCCGCGCGGCGGGCGAGAAGGTGGCGTCCTTCCGCACCGGCCGGGACACCCCCGCCCTGAACGCGATCCGCGACCGCCTCCACGCCTGGCTCCAGCCGCTGTACGCGCATGCCATGGAGATGGAGCCGCCCATGCCGGTCGAGGACCGAGCGGCGGACACCTGGGAACCGCTGGTCATCATCGCCGACCTCGCCGGAGGCGACTGGCCCGCGCTCGCCCGCACCGCCTGCCGCACCATGACCGACTACGAGGCCGGTCAGGACGAGGAGGGCGGTCTGCGCACCCGTCTCCTCGTCGGCATTCGCCGCGCCTTCGCCGCTGTGGGCGATCCGGCCGTGCTCAGCACGAAGCACTTGCTGGAGTCCCTGAACGCGGACAGGGAAGCACCGTGGGCGGAATACGGCGCCAACGGGCTGACCCCGCGCGGACTGCAGCTGCTCCTGAAGCCCTACGGCATCGGCTCGGCCAACCGCCGCTTCCCCGACGGCACCCAGGCCAAGGGCTTCGCGCGCAACCAATTCCTCGACACCTGGGCGCGTTACTGCCCCGAGCCGAAGGCGACAGACGAGCCGCAGCCCGGCCCCGCAGCCTGACTCGACTCCACTCGCATCACTCGTCCCTGCGCAGGTCAGCGCAGGGACGGGTGAACAGCCCGCAACGAGTCGTCTCGACATCACCACGCCACTCGTACCTGCGCTGACCAGGCACGCGACGAGTGGTACGAGTCTCAGCACCTCGCAGCCACAGCGCCGTGCCCCGCTGCCCTGGCTGCTCGTAGGTGCCCCCAACCACCGGAGGTCTCCCCTGCCCCCGCACGAACCCACCGCGCCCGAATCCGCCGTGCCCAGGACCGGCGCCATCCGCTTCGGCATCGCGCTGCTCGGCGTCATCGGCTTCGTTCTGTCCTACGACGCCCTGCGACAGATGGCCGTCGCCGCCCACATCCGCCCACTCTTTGCCATCGGCTTCCCGCTCGTCATCGACGGGTTCATCGCCATCGGCATCGGCACCCTGCTCCTGGTACGCACCGCGTCGAAGGCTGCCCGCCTGTACGTGTGGATCCTCGTCATTCTGGCCACCGCGCTCAGCATCTGGGCCAATGCGCTCCACGCCGTACGCCTCAACCAGCAGGCCCTGGGCGGCGGCCTGCAGCTCGGCGACTGGACCGTAGCCGTGCTCTCCGCGCTCCCCCCGCTCGCGCTGGCCGGCGCGGTGCACTTCTACCAGATCATCCAGCGTGACCTCGCGCTGGCTGCCGACCGGGAAGACACCGATCCGGTTGCCGGCGGCGCCACCTGGGACGTCCGGCTGCCTACGCAGTTCAAGGTGGCGGGCGCCCCGGCAGACGTGGCGGAAGACGCTGCCGATGTGGCGAATTCCTCCGCCGCTTCCCGTGCGTCCGACGAAGAGGAGGTGGACGCCGTCGATCCCGAACTGCTCGCTGTCGCCCGGCATGCGCCCCGAGGGCGCGGAGGCAAAGCCTCACGCCGCCACATCGAGGAAACGGTTCGGAGCACCGGGCGCACGATCGGCAAGGACGAGGCTGAGCGCGTCAAGGACGCGCTCCAGGCCGAACTCGACGAAGCCGCAGCAGCCGAACCGCGAGACCTCGCCAGCGGCGATCGCTTCCTGACCACCGGCCGCTGCCAACCGCGTCCCGCATCTCTCGTCCCCGCGCACGTCAGCGCGGGGACGAGTCCCCCTTCGGCGACGAGTCGACCCGACATCACCGCACTCCCCGATCCACACCCCACCGAGTAGGTCGCCATGCCCGCACCAAAGCACGAACTGCCCACCACGCGACAGGAGATGACCACAACCACAGCAACCACCACCGCGTCAGCAAGGTATGCCGCTGGACCGTCCAAGGGCCGGTCCCACGGGGAAGCCTCCGCCCCGGGGGTGGCGGAGGCGGTCGGGCACCAGGGGGTGCCCGATCCGGAAAAGCCCACCGATACCCAGCCGCCGTTGCCGCGTGCCGCCGACGAAGCCGCCCTGCACCGCGTCGCCCGCCGCCGCGCTCGCGACACCGCCCAGCGCAAGCAGCGCGTCGATGCCCGCTACAGCACCGCCGAGAAGACCAAGATCCTCACCAAGGCTCGTTCCCTGAACATCTCCGGCGCCCACCTCGTCGCCACCGCCGTCATGGCCTACATCGACGGCGACCTCACCCTGGCCAGCCAGCGCACCTCACTCGACGACTACATCGACGAGCTGAACGCCCTGCGCCAGCAGGTCGCCAAGATCGGCCACAACGTCAACCAGATCGCCCGAAAGGTCAACTCCGGCGGCCACCCACACCCTGGGGACAGCACCCTGCTCGCCCAGGCCGATCACACCTTGGACGCCGTCGGCACGGCCGTCCGCCACATCGGGCACGCTGCGAACCAGGCCGTCACCAACAAGGCGGCCCGATGATCGCGAAGATCAGCAGCGGCAAGAGCACCGCCGGCCTCATCCGCTACCTGTACGACACCAAGAAGGCCAAAGACCACACCGACCCCCACCTCGTCGCCTCGTGGGACGACTTCGCCCCCGACCCCGGCCGCACCGACGACTTCGACGCCGCCAAGAAACAGCTCGTCGCCGACCTCGACCTGCACGTCAAACAGGCGAAGCGGCTCGGCCGCGCCCCCGAGCGGCACGTGTGGCACTGCTCGATCCGCGCCGCCGAGACCGACCGCCACCTCAGCGACGACGACTGGGCCGACATCGCCCGCCGAGTCGTCACCGCCACCGGCATCGCCCCCACGGACGACCCCGACGCCTGCCGCTGGGTCGCCGTCCGCCACGCCCCCGACCACATCCACATCGCCGCCACCAAAGTCCGAGCCGACCTGCGCACCGCCCGCCACTGGAACGACTACCTCACCGCCGACCGCGAACTCGCCACCATCGAGAGGGAGTACGGGCTGCACCAGGTCGTGCGCGGCGACCGCACCGCCGCGAAGCGACCCACCCGCGCCGAACAGGAGAAGGCCAAGCGCGCCGGACAGACCCGCACAGCCCGCGAGCGCCTTCGGACCACGGTGCGCACCGCCGCAGCAGCCGCCACCAGCACCGAAGAGTTCCTCCACCTGCTCCAGCACACCGACAGCGTCCTCGTCGACATCAAGCACTTCCCCTCCGGCGACGTACGCGGCTACACGGTCGCCCTCGCCGACGACACCAATCAGAACGGCGAACCTGTCTGGTACTCCGGCTCCACGCTCGCCCCGGACCTGTCGCTGCCCCAGATTCGCCGACGCCTCGACGCCACCGACCAGCAGCAGCCGGAGCCACGCAGGACCAACCCCTGGCACCAGGCGACCGCCGCCACAGAGCGCATACCCCACCACCTGGAACACCAGGACGATCCCGCCGCGCAGGCACACCTGGCAGCCTTCGGCGAAGCCCTCGATGCCCTGCCACTCCTCGCACCCCAGGGTGTTCGGTTCCCGCTCCGTCGGGCTGCCGAGGAGTTCGAGCGAGCCACCCGCTCCCGCATCCAGGCCGATCACCAGCACGCCCGTGCCCTGCGCGGCGCCGTGCGGGCCATGGTCCGCGAGCCCGTCCCCAGGAACGGCGCTCTGCTGGCGATGTTCCTCGACACCGCGATCCTCGCCGTCATCGCCGCCGCCCGCTGGCATCAGCGCCGCCACCACGACCAGCAGGTAGCCGCCGCCCGCCAGGCCCTGCTCCACCTCCAAACTGCCTACGACCAGACGGCACCCCAGCCCCTAGCCGCGCTTGCCCAGAGGCGCCCTCCCCAGCACGTGGTGGAGGGGCACATCCTCCTCATCCATCAGGCCATACCCGAGTACGCAGAACAGATCCTGGAGGACCCGGCATTCGACGCGCTCGCTGCCGTGCTCGCGGACGCCAAGACGTCAGGGCATGACCCCAAGCGGCTACTGCAGCAGGCCGCCGACCAGCGTGCGCTGGACGATGCCCGCCACCCCGTGCGAGTCCTGACCTGGCGCGTCCAACGCCTCAGCGCAAGGCCGGCACCCAGCGCCCGCGCCCGTGCGGCACAGGCCCGGAGCACGACATACCGGCCTGGCGAGTCCGTACCGACTGCGACCGCTGCAGCGGTTTCGCCGCCGCAGCCCTCAAGGTCTCGACGGCGCTGATCAAGGCCGCGCGGGCAACTCGGGGGTGAGCAGTTCCAGGGCTTCCTCCCAGCGGTAGCGGTCGGCCCCACCACCGGCCTTCGGCCTGTGGGGCTCGTACGAGCCGATCAGGACGCCCATCTCACGGAGCATGTCGAGGCTGCGTGCGTACGCGGGGTGGGCGGCCTGGGCCGCGTTCAGGTACGGGAGCGCGGCGATCGGGATGCCCATGCCGTACGCCTCGCACAGGATGCCCAGCGCGAGGGTGTCCGAGATGCCGCCCGCCCACTTGTTGATCGTGTTGAACGTCGCCGGGGCCACGGCAATGGCGTCGGCGGGCGGCAAGGGCCGCGGGTCGCCGGGCCGGCGCCAGGCCGAGCGGATCGGGTAGCCGGTCTGCGCCTCGACCGCCCCGGTGTCTATGAAACCGAGGCCCTGCGGGGTGGCGACGACGCCCACGTCCCAGTTTGCCTCCTGGGCGGCGGTGATCAGCTTGCCGACGTCACCGGCGATGCCGGACGCGCACACGACGATGTACAGGAAGGGCTTCTTGGCCTGCGGCTCGGGCTGATCACTCACGCGGGGACTCCCAGTTGACGGCTGAAGCGGTGCAGTTCAGGCAGGGTACGACGACGGTCCCGGGCAGCCATGTCGGCGACCAGCTCACGGACTGCCGGGCGGCGGATGTCCTGGGCCGCGCAGCTCTCGGCGATGCGCAGGGCCTGGTAGCCGTCGGTGAGGCGGCCCTGCTGGTTATAAGCGCGGGCCGCCTCGACCCACAGGGCGGCTCGGCGCTCGGGGACGGGGATGTGGCGGCGCATGAGCGGCCGGGCCGTGTCGAGGGCGACGCCCGCGTCCCCGAAGGCGACCGCCGCGCTGAGCCCGTGCAGGGCGACGTTGGTCGGGCTGAAGTTGGCCCAGACGTCAGGGCTGTCGAGCGCGACGAAACGGGCGACCTCCTTCGCCTCGGTGAGGAAGTCCTGGGTGGCGGAGCGGTCGCCGCCGCTGCTGGCGGCGGTGACCCCGCGCAGAAGCAGCAGGCCGAGCGCGGCGAGGTACTTCGGGGAGCGGCGGTCGTACGAGCCCGTGAGCTGGTCGGCGGTGTGACGGACGAGCGTGACGGCCTGCGCGGTGTGGCTGTCACGGGCCAGCGCGTGGGCATGGACACGGACGCTGGAGGCGAGGACGACGGGATCGCCGGAGCGTTCGGCCTCGGCCATGGCGCGTCCGACCGCGAGCCAGGCGTTGCCCTGGTCGCTCTGCTTGAGCAGCAGGCTCGCCGAGGTCTGGAACGTCGTGGCGAGAAGACCGGACAGCTCGGTCGAGCCGGGGTTGTCGCTGATGGCCTGGCGCAGCTGTCCGATCAGGACGGGCAGGGTGCTCTCCAGTTGCACGTAGTCGCAGGTACAGAACAGGCGCCGTACGCCCGCGACCTGGTCCTTCAGGCTCTGGAGGTCCGGCACGGGTTCGGCCGGCGCCTGGGCTGTCCCGGGCAGCAGAGCCTGGACCAGGTCTTGGTTGACGGTGCTGGAAGCGGCCGGGGCCGCGAGTGCGGCGATGCCGGCGGCGAGAACGGTACGGCGGCGCATGTCTTCTGTCTCGCAGTCGGAAGAGGAAGGGCTGGTGTCCGGTACGGCAGAGAGGCCGAGGTCATGCGGCGGAATCGCCAGCACCTGAGCAACCTCGCGCAGCATACGGACGTCGCCTGTACCCCTGCCGTTCTCCAGACGGCTCACCTTGGACTGGTGATAGCCCAGGGCGGAGGCGACGTCCGCCTGTGAGCGCCGCTGTAATACGCGCGCCCGACGGATCACTTCGCCGATCAGTCTCTCTTCGCTCTGCGCATCGGCCATCTGCGCCACGGCTCCTCCCGCCGTCGCTGATCCTGCCTGATCAACTGAGCGTAATCGACTGGCAGTTCACCGTGATGCAGCTCCTGCATGAACGATGCAGCACCGGCACATGCCCTGGTCCGAGAGGCCCGCACGGCGGTTGCGTGGAGTGCCGAACCGATCCAGGAGGCCACTGATGGAAGTGCACCGCATCCGGGTTCCCGTCTCCGGTACACCTGCCGGTGCCGTGTCCGCGCGCCGGCGGATCGCCGAGGAGATGCGGACGTGGGGCGCCGGGCTCGGGCCCGAACTCCTGAACTCGGCCGAGGTGGTGGCCTCCGAGCTGATCACGAACGCGCTGCGGCACGCGCGCGGAGGCCCGATCACGGCCGGCGTCGAACTGAACGGCAAGGCTCTGCGTATCGCAGTGACCGACACCGGCTTCGCGATCCCCGAGGTCGGCCTGCCGGACACGGAGGCGGAGAGCGGGCGCGGCCTGTTCCTCGTAGCCGCGCTCGCGGACCGCCACGGATGCGACCCGCTGCCTTCCGGTAAGCGCTGCTGGGCCGAGTTCGAGTACATGACCCCGCAACCCTGCCCGCCACAACACACATGCCCCAGCAGAGGAGTTGACTGTTGACAGCCTTACGCATTCCTCCAGTCGCCGCGGAAGTGGTCGCCGTACGGCCAGGCGCCCCGCTCGCCGGGGCTGTGACCGTCGACGGGTCGAAGAACGCGGCCCTGCCCCTGATCGCCGCTGCTGCGGCCATGCGCCGACCGGTGCACCTGAGCAACGTCCCGGCGAACACGGATGTCGAGACGATGCTCGCCCTTCTCCGGCAGGCCGGCTGGCACGCCACCCGGTCGCTCAGCGATCCCCACGTCACGGTGATCCTGCCGGGCGACGGACCACGTCCCGAGTCCGGTTTCGAGGTCGCGGCCCGCATCCGGGCCTCGTACTACCTGGTCCCGGCACTGCTCGGCGCGTACGGACGGGCCCGCCTGCCCTGGCCAGGCGGTTGCGCCATCGGGCAACGCGGGATGGAGCAACACTTCAAGGTGTACGAGCGCTTCGGTGACCGCTCGTACGTCGACGACCATGGCTACCTCGTGGAGGAGGCCACGGGCGGGCGCGGGACGGTGTCGATCATGCTGCCTTTCCGGTCCCGCGGAGCGACTGTCGCCGCTCTCCTGCGCGCGGTCGTCGCCGGGCAGCCGCTGCGTCTGGGGCAACCGAACCTGTCGCCCGAAGCACTCCGTGTCATAGAGGCGTTGGAGATCGCGGGGTGGGAGTGCCAGGTCAGCGAGCCCGCCCTCGTACTCCGGCCGCCTCGGTCCGTGTCCGATGACGTCCTTGCCTGGAGGGTGCCCGGCGACAAGATCGAGGCAGGCACTCTGGCCTGCGCGGTCGCGGTGAGCGGCGGCAACGCACGCATCCTCGGCGTGCGCCGCGACGACATCGCTCCCCTGGTCGCCATACTGCGCCGACTCGGCGTCCCCGCCGACGCCGAGGACGGCTCCCTCACCGTCCAGGCCGAGGACGCCCGCGCCACCGGCCTGCCGCTCCGAGCCGCCGCCTCCCTGGCCCCCGGCGGCCTGGACGCAGACTTCGAGCCCCCGCTGATGGCCCTGGCCCTCACCCTTCCCGGCACCCATCTGTTCGCCGACGACATCAACCCCGGCCGCCACGGCAACCTGCTGCCCCAGCTCGTGCGCCTCGGCGCCACGATCCACGAACTGTCGCCCACGCGCTGCCGATTCGCCGGGCCGCAGCAGCTGACGGGTGCCGGAGTGGAGGCCACCGACATCCGTACGGGCTCCGCCCTGCTCATCGCCGGACTCACCGCTCACGGCGTCACCACCCTCGGCGGCCTCGAACAACTCCGTGGCGGCCATGCCGATCTGCCCGTGAAGCTGCACGCCCTGGGCGCCGACATCTGCGAGGTGATCCCGTGAACCGGCAGTTCCGGAAGATCGTCGCGACGACCGACGTCCACTCCGCCTTCGGCTCGGCCGCCCCGATACTCGCCCACCTCCACGCCGCCAGGTCCGACAGCCTGATCGTGGACTGCGGGGACTTCTTCGAGGGCAGCGGCTTCTACCGCCTCGGCAAGGGGCGCATCGAGCGTGCGGCCCTCACCTCCCTGTACGACGTGCTCGCGCCCGGGAACCACGGCTGGCCGCACTACTTCGAACCGCAGCTGCACCAGATGACGGTGTGCGCGAACGCGACCGATGGCAGCGGTGCGCCGCTCTTCGACCGTCTCCGCGTCCTGGACATCGGCGGACGACGGGTTGCCGTCACGGCGCTGATCGGCCCGCAGGCGTTCAACGCCATCCCGTCCACCCAGCGCGTCGGCCACCGCGTCGGCGACCCCGTTCAGGCCCTGCGCACGGTGATGCTGGAGCACCACCACCGCGTCGACGCCTGGATGGTGCTGTCCCACTCCGGCTTCGAGGAGGATCTGAAGCTGGCCGAGTCCTGCCCGTTCGCCGATGTCGTCTTCGCCGGGCACTGCCACAGCGATGTCCTCGGCCCCGCACGCGTCGGTGACACCCTGGTGGTCAAGGGACGCGAACTCGGCGCGGGGTATGCGGTCGCAGAGCCGGTCGACGGCGGCTGGGCCGCTCGCAGCTGCCTCTTTCCCGACGTCACGGAGGTCCCACGCGACCTCGCCGCGCTGTTGGACGAGATCTCAAGCATCGACCAGCAGTTGAGGGGTTCCGTCGGCACCTTGAGCGAGCCTTACCGCAACACGTCCCTGGACCGCCGACGGCTGCTCGAGGAGATCGCCGGGCGTCTGCACACCGGCCTCGGAGCCGACGCGGTCGTCCTCAACGAGACGGCTCTGCGTACCGTCCGGCTCGGAACGGCCCTCTCCCTCGGCGATCTGCTGGCCATCGAGCCGTTCGGCAACCAGCTCGTGCACGCGTTCCTCCCCGAGGGAAACGCCCAGGGTCACGACGAGCTGCTCAGCCGCCTAGCCGAGGACGTCGGCCCTCTCGTCGTCGCCCCCGCTCCCCTTCCGCCGGCGATCCGCACCGTGCTGACCACCGACTACCTCGCCGACAGCTTCCTCGGCGGACGAACCCACCAAGCGGGCATCCGCCTCGGGCAGGCCGTGCACCACGTCCTGACCTCACCGCCGCCCGAATCCGCCGAGCCCGACGAAGGAGACCGCCGATGATCCTCACCGGGCCCGAGATCAACGCCGCCGTGGCCGACGGCCGCCTGCGCATCACCCCCTTCGCCCCGGACCAGACGAACCCCAACAGCTACAACGTCCGGCTCGGCCCGACCCTGCTGACGTACGCCACCGAGGTCATCGACGCCCACCGCCCCAACCCCACCCGCTCGGTCCTGATCGGCAAGGACGGTCACGTCCTCCAGCCCGGCGAGCTGTACCTCGGCCACACCGTCGAGGAGGTCGGCTCGGACGTCTTCGTCCCCCTGCTCTTTGGCCGCTCCTCGGTCGGACGCCTCGGCCTGTTCGTCGAGATCACCGCCCCGATCGGTGATCTCGGCTTCCACGGCCAGTGGACCTTGATGCTCTCGCCCGTCCGACCGCTACGGGTCTACGCGGGCATGAAGATCGGGCAGGTCATGTTCTTCGCCTCGACCGGCGACGTCGATCTGTACCGCGGCAAGTACCAGGGCGCCGCCGGCCCCCAGCCCTCCGGCTACTGGCGGGACGCTGCCCCCATCCCGGTGGTCGCCTCGTGATCCTCACCGGCCCGGCCATCGCCGCCGCCGTCAGCGCGGGCGAGATCACCATCGCCCCCTACGACCCCGCGCGCCTCTCACCCAACGCCTACGACTGGCGCCTCGGCGACACCATCCGCGTCTGTGCCGACGACCTGGACGCGGCAACGCCCACAGCCTTCACCGAGCACCCCATTCCCGCCTCCGGCCTGATCCTGAAGCCAGGCGTGCTCTACCTCGGTGCCACGCTGGAGCGGACCGGCTCGGAAACGTACGCGCAGCTACTGAACGGCAACCGCACCATCGGCGCCCTCGGCATCTGGGTCCACGTCTCAGCCCCACTCGGCCACCAAGGGCACGCGATCCGCTGGACCTTGGAGATCCGCGCCGCTCTACCTACTCGGGTCTATCCGGGAATGACCTTCGGAAAGCTCGTCTTCCTCACCTCCCTCGGCGCCCCTTCCAGCTACCAGCAGGTGCACGCCAAGTACGCGGCCACGAAGGGCATCGACATCTCCCGTCTGTACGAAGAGATCCCTCAAGGAGCACTGTGAACCCCGCCATAAGCCAGGAAGCGGGTCCGGTGGCCGCAACCTTCCTCGACCTGCCGGCCGGAAGCCCCGGCGGCAGCGTCGAGCTCTTCCTCGACCTCTACACCGGAGATCAGCCGCTCATCCCCGCGCGAGCATTCATGCTGGCCCCTGCCGGGGTCAGTCCTCGTCTTCCCCCCAACCTCGGCCTGCTGACGGCACCCGGCAAATGCCTGGAGGGCCCAGCATTCGCACGTTACGTCGCAGCTCTACGACGCGCCTTGGTGGCCGCGGTCGACCCGGCCCAGATCGAGGTCCTGCACCTGCAGCACCTCGCCTTCGGCGCCACCCCCGCACTGCTCCGGGCCCTGCCATCGCGCCCCAGGATCGCCCTCGTCCACGGCACCGACCTGATCTTCGCCGAAGCACACCGCGATCAACTCCAAGTGCTCCGCGAGACCGCGAGGGCGGCCAACGCCATCGTCGTGCCCACCAAGGCGATGGCCGACCACCTTCTGAAGCTCGCCCCGCAGACCGACCGCCGAAAGATCGTCCACGTCCCCTGGGGCATCCCCGACCATCTGCTCACCGATCCACCGTTCAGACCCGCCCGAACCCCGACCAGCCACCTACGGCTCTTGTACGCCGGTCGCCTGACCGCGGAGAAGGGCGTCGGGCACCTGATCACCAGCGTGTCAGCCCTTCCAGGAGTCGAGCTGAGCATCGCCGCCCCCAGAGCCCAGTTCCACGCCATGGCCCCGCTACTCAGACGGGTCGGAGTACGACCGCGATATCTCGGCTGGCTCCGACGCCCACAACTGTGGAAAGCCTTCGCCGAGCACGACCTGCTGGTCATGCCCTCCACGACGCTGGAGGCCATGGGCCTGGTCGCGCTGGAGGCCCAAGCCTGCGGCCTGCCCGTCTTGCACCAGCCGGTACCCGGCCTCAACGAAGTCCTCGCCGCGTCCGGGGTAGCCACCGACTTCACGCACCCCGCCGCACTCGCACGCGAACTCGACCGGATCCGAGCCGCACCGGGCCTGTTCCCCGCCCTTCAGCAGGCAGGCTACGCGAACGCCGCCCGCTACCCGCTCTCGGCGACAGCTAGAACCCTGGCCGACCTCGGCCGCCAGCTCACCTGAAACACGGCCATGGCCCGGTCTCGACGCGCCATTGCCCCACCAGCTCCACCCGCGTCATTACGCTGACGCGGCGGGACACCGATTGCGAACAGGGAGACCATGACGTACCGCACCGACCGCATCGAACAGCTCCTGAGCGAAGGCGCTCGGGACAAGGTCTATCCAGGTGCCGTATGGGCTGTCGGTGACGCCCATGGCACCCACGCCCAAGGCTTCGCCGGAGTTCTCGACCCCGCCGATCCGGACGTGCCGATGCGACTCAACACCGTCTTCGACGCCGCCAGCCTCACCAAGATCCTCGCCGTCTGGGCCTCGATCGGGACCCTCTGGGAAGAGGGCAAGCTCGACCTCGACGTCCCGCTCGGCGCCTTCTGGCCCGAGGTCGACGGACACCCCCTGGAAGCCGTGACCGCTCGCAACCTCCTGACCCACACCGCCGGTCTACCGCTGCGAGCCCAGCTCAAGAACCTCTACGGCACCGACCCCCAAGACGTCCGCGACGGAGTCCTGCACGAGGCCCTGCACCGGCCGCCGGGCGACGCCGTCGAGTACACCGACCGGGCCGCCCTCATCCTCGGATACCTGGCCGAGCACCTCTCCGAACAGCGGCTCGACCAGCTGGTCACACGCCGGACCTGGCAACCACTGGGCATGGACAACACGCGCTTCGGACCACTGCCCGCCGAGGTCACCGCGCGCTGCGCGCCAACCGAACTCGACCAGGACACCGGCACGCACCTCAAGGGCGTCGCCCACGACTTCTCCGCCCGGCTCCTGGGCGGAGTCTGCGGCATCGCCGGCGCCTTCACCGTCCTCGATGACCTCGGCATCTTCCTGCGCCACATGCTCGCCAAAGCCCCGGACCGAGCCGGGTTCGGTCCCGCTTGGACCAAGGAGTCACTGACCATCCAGACCGGCAGCTTGGAGCCGGTACGTGGCCTGTTCTGGCACCCAGCTCCCGGCAGCGACCCCGCCGACGACATCTGGGTCCACTACGGCTTCACCGGGACCGGCATCTGGATCTCGCCCCGACAAGGCCGATGGGCGGTGCTGTTGACGAACAAGCTCTACTACACCCGCGATCGGCAGCCCTTGACCGATGTCCGCAACGCCTTCCGGGCCCTCGCGTTCGCCTGAGGCCGTCAGTGCCCGAGGTAGCGCAGGCCGTCCTCCAGGGTGGGATGGAAGCGGTCGGCGGGACCGGAGTTGCGGTTGTACCAGGCCGCATCGAGACGCGGTTCCCGCACCTGGTGACCAGCCCTGCAGCGCAGCCACACCGAGTCATCGCGCATGCAGAGGACGATCCAGTCGCGGTACTCGGCGCACGTCGGGCACGCGTGAACGTCGCCGCCGATGACGAGGGGCCGCTCCCAGCGCATCATGAAACCTTCTACGTCCTGCCGCGACGGCGCCCGGAAGTCTGGTGTCAGGAAATCGGGGTGCGCCGCCGCTTCTGGAGCAGCCGTCGGTCTTGGAGGGTCGAGCAGGGGCCATTCGGTATGCAATGCCAGGAGCGCCTGGCCAGCGCGCTGGGCTTCACGGAACTCACGGTCGTCACGAGCACGTAGTCGGAACATGCGGGTTTTCCTCTCTGTCAGCAGGCTCGGCGTACCGCACCGCTCAGGAACGGCGCGGTACGGCACAAGCTCATGCGGATCTGTGAGCGTCAGCCGCTGCGCACGACGGTGAGACGGCCCTCGCTGCTCTTGGGCAAGGAGTGCCGGGGCACAGAGGCTGGCGACGCGAGCGAGGAGGCAAACGCAGCGACCAGGTCATGGGGGACGCTGAGGCTGAAGGTCGCGCACCACAGGTAGGGGGCGCCGAGTACCGGCTCAGCCCATGCCTGCCAACCGAGTTGATCAGGCCGTGGATCAGCATCCTGAATCAGCGGCGGCAGCAGTTCCAAGGAGACGCTGCACGTGAACGCGGCGTCAGTCGCGGTGGTCTGAGGCCGATCCAGATCGCGAATCCAGCCCTTGGCGCTCAGCGCGTTGAGGACCGTCTGGGGCCCGGCGGTGCCGATGTCCGGAACCGTACGCGTGCCGAGCGGGATGAGGAGATCGGTCAGGGCCTCGTAGGCGACGTCGGTGGTGAAGTACGCGTTCCACTCCGCCATCGCGGAGTCGGCATGCGGCCGGGCGCTCAACTGCCAGGCGACAGGCAGTCCACCCAGCTCGAAGGGGTAGGCGGCGAGGATCTACTCGGCGCCGTACAGTCCGTTCGGACTCACGTGGAGAAGGGTGTTGCGAGCGGTGGGCCACATCCGCCAGCCGAGGCCGGCCAGCATGTCGCCGACCCGCTCGGCGAGAGCACCGTCGTCGCCGGCCAAGTGGCGCGGAGTGACCCAGGACGGCGGGCCCGCCACAGGGGCAGAAGGGTCTATGGGGTGGTGCGGGCGCAGAAGCAGCTCCCAGGGGGCAAGGTAGAACTTCCAGCAGAGCGTTGTACGTTGGCATGGCCCTGGCCTGCGGACCAGTCCTTTCACGAGGTGTTCTGTCTGCCCCCGGCGAACGACTGTCCTTTGTCATCCAAGCAAGCCGTTTGACAGTGAACCTAATCCCGCACGATCAATAGCCTCCATCCCGATAGCCTGGCGACTGAATCGCACAGGCACGGGGGGGATGATGGTTCGAGCACTTCTGCTCGGAGTTGGGACCTTCGAGAACGGGGCGGATGGCGAGTGGAGCCCCACGTCGGAGGGGTTGACTCCGCTGCCGTCCGTTGAACCGCGGGTACGTGAACTCGCTGTGACGCTCTCACGTTTCGACGGACTGAACGTCGGTGAACCGGTGATCGACGCGGACCGGGCCAGCATTGAGGAGAGCTGGCGGCAGCTGCGCCACGATTCGGGGGGCCCGCCGCATATCGTTCACTTTGCAGGTCACGGGATTCCTCGTGGCCGGGTCTTGTATCTGCCCGCGCACGACAGTCGTCCGACCGACCTCCCGGACTCGGCGATCGATATCGGCCGATGGCTGAACGAGGTCGAGCACGGATCCGACCAGTCTCCCGTTCTGTTCCTCCTCGATGTTTGCGGTGCAGGGGCCGCGACGGACTACCAGCTGTTCCAGGATGTTCCCGAGGGCGACCGAAGGGCCTGGGTAATTGCGGCCAGCACTGCAGGCGAAAGTGCCTTCGACGCACGGTTCACCAAGGCCACAGCCCAGGCGCTGGAGCGGCTCCGCTTGGGGCACTGGGATATCTCTCCGGCTCTGTCCCACGTGCCGGTGGAGGCTGTCGCGGACGAGATCGCGCGGGAGCTGCTCCGCCTCGGCGAGGGGTATCCGCAGACCGTGATGCACTCGCCGCGCCGAGCCGCCTCATTGCCGGTGCCGGAGTTCTTCGCCAATCCGGCGTTCAGCACCGACGGCTGGCAGCGGCTTCGAAGCCGACTCCGGTTGGCAGTTCGGGAACTGGCGGTGGAGTTCGACCCCGGTCTGGACCCAGTGCACTTCCTCACCCGGGCGTCCGGGCGCCTGGACGACGCCGCTGCGATGACGAGCCTGTTCACTGGGCGGACCCAAGAGCTGGCCCTGATTCGCTCCTGGTTGGCAAGCGACGAACCCTTGTTACTGGTCACCGGAAGCCCCGGGGCTGGAAAGTCGGCGCTGCTGGGGGTGACAGTCTTTCTGTCGCACAACCAGCTCGCGGAGCTGAGCACCGTGCTGGTTGGTCGCATTCCTGCTCAGTACCGCCCGGAGCGTCGGTATCCGACTCTTGTCGCCGTCCATGCCCGGCACCGGAACATGGACGAGGTGGTCGCCTCGATCACGGTTCAACTGATGCCCGAGGGCGCGGAGCTGGCCATCGCTAGCAGTGAGCAAGCTCTGGACGAGCTCAAACGCATCGCCCAGGACCTGCCAGAACCGGTGGTACTCGTCCTCGATGCCATTGACGAATCCCTGGAGAGCGGCCGCATCATCGGCAACCTGCTACCCGAGCTTCTGCGCACGCTCCGCTCGGACGGCCGCCCCGCCTTCCGGGCGCTCGTGGGGATGCGCCCGCCGCAGGCGGACGGCCACCGGTTCCGCGAGGTGCCCGGTGACCACGCGATGGTGCTCGACCTGGACACCTCCTCCAATGTCGAGGACCTCGCGGACGACCTCACGACCTACATCGCCGACATCCTGTACAGCGCACCCGACTACAGCGACCAGGCCCTTCGTGAGTCCGTAGCCCGTGCGGTCGCTACCGAGATCGCTCATAGCCCCGATCGCAGCACCTTCCTCGTCGCAGCACTCTTCGCCGACTTCCTGCGAACCGGTGGACCACTGAATCCCGCGGAGGCGGTCGCCCAACTGCCGCAGAACCTGCCGCACCTGCTCGAACTGCACCTGCGGACCACGCTGGACGGCGACCCGTGGATGCGGCACTTGATGGTGGGGCTGGCACAAGCGCGGGGTCAGGGTATGCCTCTTGAGCTTGTGGCCGCAGCGGCCACCGCTGCCGCCATGGCCGCGGGTCAGGAGCTCCGCCCGCTGACCCCGGGCGAGGCCCGCGAGAAGCTGGCTACCGCCCGCTTCTATCTACGGACGAACATCGACTCGGACGGACGTCAGCTCTACCGGTTCTTCCACGAGACGATCACCGAGCACTTCCGTGACGTCGGGGCCGAACTCGACGGGCTCGCCGACACGCTCTTTCACGAGCTATTGTCGGCCGTCCCCGGGCAGTGGGCCGCTGAAGGGCCTCGGTGGGACCTCGCCGCACCGTATCTGCTGCGACATCTCATGGAGCATGCCGTCGCTGTTCCGGGCGGATCCGCGGTCGACCAGCTGTTCCTAGACCCGGAGTACCTAGTCCGCGCCGACCACGCCGGCATCTGGGAGGCCGTCCACAGGGCGAAGACCCCCACGGCGCGGCGGGCCGGAGTCGCGTACCGGAAGGCATTCGGCCGCTTCGACCTCAACAGCCTCTTCGGCCAACGCATGCCGCTGGAGACGCGACGTGCCAGGCTTCAGCAGAGCCTCGTGACCTACCAGGCGGCCGGGCTCGCACGCCGCCTCCACGACGAACGGACCCCGCTCCGCACGCACTGGAGCACGGGCTTGCCCGAGGAGTCCCTGCTGTACGTCATCAGCGAGGATGAGTTGGGCGCCACCGTGTCAGCCCTCGCCCTGGGAGCCGTCGATCGACGGCTCCTCGCCGTGTTCGGCGGCACCGATGGCTCCCTCCAAGCGTGGGACATCACACCGAGCCCTGACAGCGCGGTCCAGTACTTCTCGGCTCCGAGGACAGACAAGGGCGCCATCACCCAAATGGCGATCGCGGATCTGGATGAGCGGGCAGTCATCGCCTCGGTGACTGACCAGAACGCTCTCCTGCTGTACGACCTCGCCACGGGTGTACTCGTCGCCGACACACGCCTCGACGGCGCGAAGGTCTCAGCCCTGGCGGTCGTCGGCACCGGCGACGAAACGGCTCTTGCAGTCGGTCGGGTCAGCGGCGAGATCAGCCTGGTCGGCCTGCTAGGCGAGTCGTTCGGCAGAATCCTCGACACCGTCGAAGCCGGGGGCGCCGCCATCGGTTCGTTGCTCGGCGTGGAGTCCGCAGACGGCTCCCTCGCCTTCCACTGCGTTTCCCCCGCGCCTCAGGGACATGGGCCGAGGGTGCTGCGGAATCTGGGCGAGCGGCCCGTCACCATCTCGTCGGAGGGACCGCTCGGGGAGGTGCGGATCCAGCCCACCAACGCGCGCACTGCGCTGTTCTCCCTCATCGCCTACCACCCCAGCATGTATGCGGTAAGGGGGAACGGTGAGACCGTCCACGTCGTCACGGGGGCCAAAGACCGCAGGCTGACCCTCGCAGACATCCGTCATGTAGACCGCTTTCAGCTCGCGCTGACCGCCCATCGCGACGGCAACATGCGGGTGTGGGACCTCGACGTTTGCCCGCAATTCGGCCACGGCCAAAACCACTGGCACCTTGCCACAATCCTCGGCACCATCCAGCTCGGCGGCTCGGAACTCGTCCTCAGCGCCGAACTCGCGTCTGGCGAGATCAAGGCTTGGGACCTGAGCACCGGCGCCGAGGAGCACGAACTGACCGACCTGGGCGGGCTTGGCCATGCCGCCACCGTGACGGCTGGCGATGCGTCTTACGTCGTCACAGTGACCACGGAGAATGAGCTCGACACCTGGAATGTCCGTGAGGACGCCCTGGAATCGACGGTCCGCCTCCCCGCTCCGGCCACCGCGCTGGCCGCTGTGCCGCACGGCGATTCGGTGTGGGCCGTGCTCGGCAGTGCCGACGGTGATATCCACGTGTGGGACACGAGCAAGGAGTCGCCTTCCCACGTCCTCACCGGCGTGGACGGACCGGTCACGGAGCTGGTCGCGGGCGACGTCGGCGGCGAATCTCTCCTGATCAGCGTCCACAACGAACGCAGGGCCTGTCTCTGGTCCATGGCTGACGGCACGCTGCTGCAATCGATCACGCTAGACCGGATCGGAGCGATCGCGATGCAAGGAGGACGCCTGTTCGCAGCCGAGCAATCGTCGGACGACGACCAGGTGCGGATCTGGGACCTTGTGACGGCCTGGCTCGTGGGCTCTGTCTCCGTGGCCGGCCCGCAGGTGATGACTGTCAGCCAAGTGAACGGCAGGCCGGTACTCGTGGCCGCCGTCAACGAGGCGGAGGTCCAGGCTTGGGATGCCGAATCCGGCGATCCACTCGGACCTCCGGCCCCAGTGCCAGATCGAGTGCACACGCTCGTCCCCTACGAGAGCGGCGTGCTGGTAGGTAGCAAGACCGGCCACGTCACGGCCCTCGGCTGGGCCTGCTCCACAGCGGTGTCGACACCCCGCCCAACGCGGCCGGCCGTCCACGTCACCCACGTCCTGGCGTGGTTGCCGGGAGAACTGCTCTGTGGTGATGCGCGCGCAGACGGATGGGAGTTGCACACTGTCGACGAGTGGGAGGGAGGACTGCCGCCTTCCCACGGCCTCGTCTACACCCGCCCCATCACTGCGACGACGGCCGAACTCCAGGATGCTCTCGTCGACGTACTGACGCGCGACGGATTTGAGGTCGTTCGTCTGGAGGCACACTGGTACGAGATCAGCAAGGTCAACGGCGTGACCGGCGAGGGTCCTTGGCGATTTCCGGCGTACTCCGTTCATTGCCATTCAGAGGAAGGGCCAGAGCAGTGACGATCGTCGCAGTGCACGGCATCGGCAACCACCAAAGTGGCCGCTCGCCGGATCAGGCGGCCACCGAACTAGCAGGGCAGTGGAAGCTCAAGCTTCAGCAGGGGTTCACGGCAGCCGGACTGGGAGAGCACCAACTCCCCGCCCTGCACGCCGCGTACTACGCTCACCACACCCACGCAGCGGAGCGGCAGACTGGCGCGCCGGATGTACTTGCCCTCGACGAACGCGAACAGTCCGTGATCATCGCCTGGGCGCTGGCCCTGGGATCACCCACCCTCCAGGAACGGCAGGGACTGATTACTGCACCCATGCGGCAGGTCCTGTCCTGGGTCTCCCAACGCCGCAACCTCCCCATCGGGACGGTTATTCGGCTCGCCGTCCAGCTGGCGGGCGAGGTCCGTCGCTACCTCCACGTACCGCAGGTACGGGCTGCCGCCCGCTCGACCGTGGCCGAGTCGATACGACGGGTACGCCCTCGCGTGGTGCTGGCTCACTCCCTCGGCTCGGTCGCAGCGTACGAGGCCCTCCATGCTCACCCGGAACTGACCGTGGAATGCTTCGTGACCTTGGGATCTCCCCTTGGCCTACCGGGTGGGATTTTCGATCACCTCGTACCCACGCCGATCGCCGATCGAGGCGCCCGGCCTGCCGGAGTCCGCTACTGGGTAAACCTTGCCGATACAGGTGACCTGGTGGCGATTCCTCGTCGGCTCGGTGACCGATTCCCGGTTGACCAGCACGCCGACACTCCTATTGGGCGTATCGACTTCCACACCTTCGGAGCGTACTTGTCCTCCCCTCTCACCGCTGCGGCCATCGCTCCCTTTGCTCACAATCTGACGATCCCGGACGAAATGGCTTGAGGTCTTCGGTAGTCCGCCGATCCGGCTCGCAGGTAACACCCCTGGGCGTAGGTGCGTGCTCACCTCGCACGATTAGATTCGCTGTCAAACGCCTCGATTGGATGGCAAAGGACAACGGCCTTCTCGTGCCGACTGTGGAACCCCCAGATCCCTTGACAGGTAGGAGTGAGTTCGCCCCCGATGCTGGCTGAGCGGCTCACTTGCGGATACACCGGTATGTCAGGTGCGCTGCTGCGGTGAGCGGTTGAGTAGTTGCTGGAAGAAGTTCGTGAGTAGATCTTGCGCACGGTCGCGGTCACGAAGTTCATCGTGACCGAAGCGAAACACCTCGTAGCCACGAAGCGTCAGGTCCCGATCACCCGCCATGGTGGCTGCGTACCGGCTGCTGTCCGGCTCGGTGCCTTGGTTTCGGGTGTAGTGCTGGAGCCCGTCGACTTCCAGGGCTACGCGCCGGCCGCCGGGCAGCAACAACAGGAAGTCCATGCGCAGGTTCTTCAGGGCGTTGTCCCCGCGAGCGCGGACGCTCTTGGGGTCCCAGTGGATCCATATCTCGGGCAGCAGAGCAGGGGCGTCATCCAGCTGGTCCCGGTGGATGCGGTGATACAGCCAGAACAGGTTCCGCTGGCCCGGCGAGTTAGAAGGCAGACAGGCTTCCATGCGGTCGTAGAGAGCTTTCCCTGCATCCTCACCTTGCTGGATCTGGCGGGTTTCCTGCCACCAGGCCCGCAGATCGCGCCAGCGCAGCCCGTCCTTCCCGACGGGCCGGTCATAGACGAGGACTTGATCAGCACGCTCGGCGATCTCGATGTCGTTGTCGAGGGCGCTGGTGAACCTGATGTCGGGTTTGCCCAGGGTGGCGAAGATGAGGTTGCGTGGCCGGCGCGCCGTACCGCGGCCGTGTCCGACGAGATTGAACAGCGGATAGCCGTCTTGGTCTCCGTCGTGCCGCAGCTGCGCGCCTACCGGCTGTAGGTGCCGATTTGCCATCTCAACGTAGGCGCGCTGGGCCGGTTCGTCGGGAAGGAATGCGGACGAGGCAAGCTGCTCGAGGAATCGGCCGAAGCGGGGATGAGGTGCCTCGAACGCCCCCAGCTCCTCAAAGAGGGTCTCAGTGCTCCAGTCGTCGGGGAACCGGATGACGTGCCGTTGGATCTCGCTGCGCAAGCTGGGCTGATTAGTGACCCATCCTCCGAAAACATCCTGTTCAAGAACCCATACGGAGTCCAGGAGCGCCATGAACCGGTCGGCGTAGCGGATGTGCTCGCTCAGGTCGAGGTCCTGCGCCAGTTCACGACGCGTGCGGGCGGGGATGGGGACGTGGGGTTGGCCGGCCCACAGCATGTCCTGAAGGTCATTGCGCTCGACCGCGGTCAATGGCTCCCCGGACAGGATTGCTTCTGCCACGGCAGGTAGGTGGGTGTCCGGACAGGCTGCAAGGCTCGCGTCGGCCCGCTGGGCCTTGGTATTTCCCTCCCGAGGCGGTGGCTGCGGCAGGCCGAGCCGATCGCACAACGCGGGCAGGTCCCGGTGACCGCTGGCCTGAGCCCGCGCAGAGAACACATGGTCAATCAGGGCTCGCAACTGCACCAGGTCCGTCTGTCCGCTCATCCTGTGATGATGGGATAGCTGTAGCTGACTTTCCACCCCGCACACGGGCGCAGACCGACTGGCCCAACATCTACCGGAGGCCCTACCGCACACGGCCTCCGATAGACCGAGGCCGTCGCGGTCCCCGATTCAGCAACCGCTCCCGCCACAGCAGGAGGACGCGCTGCTTGATCTCGTCGCGGATCGGGCGGACGGCCTCGACGCCCTGGCCCGCTGGGTCGTCGAGCTGCCAATGCGAGGGCAATGGTCGACCATGCCAGTTGCTTCACCACGGACGCATCGGCTGCCACACGGCCTGGGAGAAATCTGGGAGATGATCTACGCCCCGAAGCCCATCGAGGCCGCTCAGAACCAGCCCACTCCAAGCCCCTGACCAGCACAGATACTCATCAGCCCTGGTGTCGATCTCTGCCGAACCTCATTCGGGACGAAGAGGTCGTGGGTTCAAATCCCGCCACCCCGACAGTGAAGTATCAGGTCAGGGCCACCGACTCACGTGAGTCGCTGGCCCTGATTCGTTGTGCGTGACCAACTGCGTTCCGTCGATTCCTGGGGTTCTGGCGCTGCTACCGTCCCCGCGTGACGCACTCGGTCTCCACTGTTCGCGCTGTTGACCTCCGAGTCGAGCCGGTCGACGAGTTGCTTGATCGCGTCGAGCGCTCCCTTCAGACGTGCTTGGATCCGGGCACGGTGGTGCGCAAGCGCCGGTCGGTCGGCGTCCGGACCGAGCGCGATACCTGGGTACGGGTGGAGCGTCGTCCGCTCGGCAAGATCACCGACCAGGGGTGGAACGGTACGGAGAGCGCCGCCCGGCTGGAGGGCGTCGCGCAGCCGGCGTGGCAGGGGTGTGTGGTCTGGCGGGACGCGGACGAGCCGGTGATGTGGCGGGCCGACGAGACCGGGCTCCTCCCCGGCGAGCCGATCGGAACCGCCGTGCTGAGCGAGGAGCGCGCACTGCCCGAGGAGTGGTGGCGGGCCTTGGGAGCCTCCCTGGACGCGCTCGCGCGGAACACCACCCGGCGAGTGGCCACCCCGGACACCGTCACGATCACGCAGGACCTGGTCACCGCGTCGATCCGCGGCGTGTTCCCCGAGGAGATCGACACGACCGTCGAGCGGTGGGTCCCGGCCCATGCCGACCTGAACTGGGCCAACATGAGCGCGCCCGTCTTCTCCCTCTTCGACTGGGAGGACTGGGGCAACGCCCCTCGGAGCCTCGACGCCGCCACCTTGTGGGCCGCCTCCCTCGCCGTCCCGGCTCTCGCCGACCGCGTACGGAACGAACGGCGGCACGACTTCGAGAGCCGGGACGGCAAGCTGATGACGCTGTTCACCGCCTCGAAGATCCTCGGGCCGGACGCCCACCCGGAGGACCCCCGGATCGAACCCGCCCGGCACACGGCACGGCAGGTCATCGCGGAGCTTCAGACGGGCTGACCGCTCGAACGCTCCTGAAGGAGGGCGCGGTACTCGTGGATCGTCGGCTTCGGCTGCGAGGGCGTCGAGCAGTTCGGCCAGATGAGCGGGTTCGTCCGTGCCGACGGCCAGGGTGCCGACTCGGGGGAGGCAGTAAGCAGCCCGGAAGGCCGCCTGGGTACGGGAGAACCCGCCGCCGTTCCGGATGAACATCCGGGGGTTGACTCGGTCCCACACCGGGTCGCCCGTGTCTCCTCCGAAGGGGGCTCATGCCCCAGACACTGCCACTCGCCAAAGCCCAGGCCGCGGTGAGGGCATCGACGGCGTCGGCCACCGAGTGCTGGGGGATGTGTGGTGGGTCCAGGGGGACATGGAGCGGGCAGCAGACGCCTATCTGGCAGCGCGGCGCGAGGCGGAAGAGCACGGGGCGATCGGGGAGGCCGCCATGGTGCAGGTGCACCTCGCCTTTGCGTGCGCCTTCGCCGACCGCTCACGTGCCGAAGCCGAACTCGAACTGGCCCAGCGGCTGCTGTCCCGCATCAGTACGCATTCCAGTGAGACGACCGCCCGCATCGCCGATGTCGTACGGGATGCGGGGTGGGAAGCGGACCTGTCCGAGCGGGCTGCCGTTCTCTTCGCGGAGATCGAGCACTCGGGTCTCGCCTACGCCGCCACCAAGCTGCAATTGGCGCTCTGTTTCCACCACGCGGTCCTCGACGACCGCGACGGAGTGGCAGCCGGGATCGTCCGCCTCCGCGAGCTCACCCAGAACGACAACTACGCCTACTACGTCGAGATCGCCCACTTCATGGCCGATCTGCCGCTGTCAGGGCACACGGCGCGCGCACGCTGGACCGACGGGGAGCAGCGGACCCGGCAGCGCTGGCGCGGGCTCGTCCTGCTTCGTCGCCGTCGGACGTAGACGTAGCGGATCAGGCGTTGGGCGCTCAGCACGGCGGAGCAGGTGCGAGGAGGGCGCGGAGGGTGTCGTGGGTGTGGTTCCAGGTCCGGGTTGAGCGGACCCATGAGCGGGCCTTGCGGCCCATGGCGTGGGCCAGTTCGGGATGGGTGAGCAGGTGGGTAAGGCGGTCGGCGATGGTGGGGATGTCGCGGCCGTCGACCACGTAGCCCGTTTCGCCGTCGCGGGTCGTGGCGGGGGCGCCGCCGGAGGTGCCGGTGAGGGTGGGGAGGGCGGTGGCGGCGGCTTCCAGGTAGACGATGCCCAGGCCCTCCACCTCCAGGCCGGCGCGGCGGGTGCGGCAGGGCATGGCGAAGACGTCGGACGCGGCGTAGAAGGCGGGCAGGGCGGAGTGGGGGTGGCCGCCGGCGAAGATCACGGAGTGCGGGACGCCTTCCGCGGCGGCCAGGCGGCGGAGCCGGCGGGCGTACGGGCCGGCGCCCACCAGGAGGAGGGTGGCTTTCGGGACGCTGCGGTGGACGAGGGGGAGTGCGCGGATGAGGACGTCCTGGCCCTTGCGGGGGACCAGGCGAGCCGCGCACAGGATCACGGGGGCGTTGGGGGCGACGCCGTACGAGGTGCGGAGCGCCGTTGCGTCGGGGCGCGGCGCGAACGCCTCCGGGTCGACGCCGGGCGTCAGCGGGTGCATGCGCGCGGCGGCGGAGCGGCCCAGCGCGGGGGCGATCGCGCGGCGCGTGTAGTCGCCGAGGTGGGTGACGGTGTCGACGGTCGCACCGATGCGGCGCAGCGCCTGGCGGGTGCCGGGGGTGCGCGCCCACCAGACCTCGTGGCCGTGGGTGGTGGCCACGATGCGGCGTACGGACGGGGCGCGGCGGCGCAGCGCGCCCGCCATCAGGGCGAGGGGCGCCGCGGCGCCGAACCACACGGCGTCGCAGTCGTACGCGCGGACGAGGTCCACGGCGCGGTCCGTGACGCGGCGCGTGGGCAGCAGCGTGCGGGCGCGGTCCCGGACGACGGGGAAGGGGAGGGCGGCGTCGTGGGCGCCGGCGCCCGGCTCGGCGGAGGTGTAGACGACGACCTCGCCCGGCGCGAAGCGCACGGCCATCGCGTGGACGAAGGTCTCGATGCCGCCTTGGCGGGGCGGGAAGTCGTTGGTGACGATCAGGGTCTTGGGCACGGGTGGTGGTCTCACGTTCCTGGTCGGGAGGGCCGGGAGGGCAATGGGGCCTGTGCCCGCGGGGCCGGCCGGCCTCGGCTCCGTCGGGCGCCGCGGTCGGGGCGGAAGACGAGGAACAGGACGAGCGGGTAGAGCAGGTAGCCGAAGCGGCTCGCGGGGGCGAGGGTGAGGGCGAGGAGGAGGCCCAGGGCGACCCGGTTGGCCGCGGCGGTCGCGGTCGCCGGGGGGCGTACGTACAGCGACACGGCCATCAGCAGCGCGCCCGCGGCCAGCAGTGCCAGGGCCACGACCCGGCCGCTGCCGCCGGGGAGGGCGGTGGCCAGCAGTTGGCCGGGCAGTGGGCTGGCCGCGGGTGTCGGGGCGTCCGCGAGGCCCAGGGGGAAGGCGATGACGTGTTGGGCGAAGGCGCCGGGGTCGCGCAGGGCCACGGGGAGGACCAGGGCGGTGACCAGCGCCGTCGCGACGAGTGCGCAGCGGCCGACGGCGCGGCCTCCGCGTACGGCCCAGAGCACCGCGCACGCCACCGCGAGCGCGGGCCACGCCGTCCACTTCATCGCCGACGCCAGCCCGAGGAGCAGGCCCGCGCTCCCGGCCCGGCCGCGCGCGGCGAGGAGGAGGCCCAGGCACGTCAGGCCGATGAGGGGGAGGTCGATGCCGCTGACCGCGAGGGACATCGCGACGGGCGGGCAGGCGAGCAGCGCGAGTACGTTCGCGGGGCGTACGGGCGAGGTCGAGGCGGCCTCGATCGTCCTGGGGGTACGGGTCGCGACCAGCAGCGGCACCACGAAGCAGAGCGCGAGCCACCACCGCGCGTCCGTGAAGGGACCGTCGCCGAACACCGCGGCCGGCAGCCCGAACAGCGCCATGCCGGGGAGGTACGGGTTGTAGTCCGGCGCGTGCGCCGGCGCGCCGTGGTACGGGGTGCCGGAGTCCAGCAGCCGGGCCGCGGACTCCTCGACCACGCGCACCTCCAACTGTGCGCCGCCGGTCGCGGTCAGCACGAGCAGGGGGAGCAGCGCGGAGAGGGCGAAGGCCGTCGCGGGCGCGCGGCGGGCCGGGACCAGCGCGGCCAGCAGATAACCGACGGCCGCGACGGCGCCCCAGAAGCGGTGCGTCGGCAGCTGCGTGACCAGTGCGAACCCGGCCGCGAGCGCCGCGTACAGCACGTACAGCACGTACGACCGGCGCGGCGGACGCAGTCGTTCCGGCCTCGTCGGTGCTGCCGGTGCTGCCGGTGCCGTCGGTGCTGCCGGTGCCGTCGGTGCTGCCGATGCCGTCGGTGCCGTCGGAAGTACGGTCACGAGCCCCCCTTACCTCCGCTGTTGTCGATGTCGATGCAGGCTAGGAAGGCGAGGGGCATGCACTCGTCACACCGGAGTGCGGTCTTCCGCGTCACCCCTGGGTCCACCACCGAGCCGAAATCAACCCCTGGTTCGACGCGCTCCCACCCCCGTGACCAGCACGATGTCCCCATGAGCCGACCGGCCCGACATCTCGACCGCCCCGCCGGGCGGCTGGCGCGCTTCCTGCTGCTCTCGCCGCAGCAGCACATGGAACGCACCGCTCCTGAACCGCCGTCGGCCTCCGAAAGCCCGACCGGCCGGGCCCGGGCGCACCGCGCGAAGGCGTGGTTCGACGCGCCCGCGTTCCCCTGGGTGAGCGGCGCCCTGCTCGGCGCGCTGGGGATGGGCGAGGCCCTGCGCATGGGCGACGCGACCGCCGTGGCCGCCGTCGCCACCGCATTGGCCGCGACGCTGCCGTTGATGTGGCGGCGGGCGCACCCGGGGCTGGCCGGGCACCTCGTCATCCTGGCCGCGCCGCTGAACTTCCTCGTCCGGCCGAACCTGTTCGTCGCGGTGTGCCTCGGCGGTCTGCTGGGCTTCTACACCCTGGCCCGCCACCGGGTGCACCACCCGGGCGTGGTGGCGGCGTACGGCGTCGGCCTCATGGTCGTCGTCGATCTGCTGCACGTCGCGACGGACGTCTTCGACGGCCCGCACTCCGACCCCGTGCCGCTCGGTGCGCCCGGCTCGCTCGCGTACTTCGCCGAGTCCTTCCTGATGGGGGTGGCGGTGGTGGCGGCGGTCAGCGCGGGTGACGCGGTGCGCAGCCGGGAGGGCGCCAGCCGGGAGCGGGCGGCGGCACAGGCGGAGCTGATCCGGCTGGCGCGGCAGGAGGCAGCGGAAGCGGAACGGCGTTCCGTGGCTCGCGAGTTGCACGACATCGTGGCGCATTCGGTGTCGGTGATCGCCGTGCAGGCGGAGAGCGCGACGTACACGACGCCGGGGCTCTCCCCCGAAGCCCGCACCGGCTTCCAGCAGATCGCCGGCTCGTCGCGCGAGGCGCTGAACGAGCTGCGCCAACTCCTCAACGTGCTGAGGTCGTCCGACGGCGTGCTGCGGTCCGCGGACGGCGTGCCGGGCCGGCGGGGCGCGGAGGCGCCCCAGCCCACCCTCGACCGGCTCGACGAACTGCTGGCGCAGCACGGCGCGGGCGGCGGGCGGGCCGGGCTCACGGTCATCGGCGTACGGCGGCGGCTGCCGGCCTCCGCCGAGTTGACCGCGTTCCGGATCGTCCAGGAGGCCCTGACGAACGTCCGCCGCCACGCGCCGAACGCGACCGCGGAGGTGGAACTCCGCTACGGGGCCGATCGTTTGGTGGTACGGGTGGTGGACGACGGACCTGGCGCCGGAGCGGAGCACGGGCAAGGCCAGGTGCATGGACAGGGGCAGGGAAAGGGGCAGGGATACGGACACGGGCTCGTCGGGATGCGGGAGCGGGTGTCCCTGGCGGGCGGACGGCTGAGCTGTGGCCCCGGCCGGGGCGGCGGCTTCGCCGTCCATGCCGAGTTGCCGGTGTCCGCGGCGGACGGTACGAACGAATGGAGCGTCATCGGCCCCGGGCGACAGGGCGGCGGCGAGGGCCGGCGCGACGGCGAAGGCAGCAAGGGCCGCAAGGGCAAGGAGCCGGGAGAGGCGGTGCGTTCGTGGTGATCCGGGCCGTCGTCGCGGACGACCAGGCCATGGTTCGCGCCGGGTTCGTCAATCTGCTCTCCACCCAGGACGACATCGAGGTCGTCGGCGAGGCGGCCGACGGCGCCGAGGCCGTACGGATCGCCCGGGAGCAGCGCCCCGACGTCGCGCTGCTCGACGTCCGCATGCCCGTCATGAGCGGTGTGGACGCCGCCCGGCACATCGTCGCCGACGCCGGTGCGGCCACCCGCGTGCTGATGTTCACCACCTTCGGCCTCGACGAGTACATCTACGACTCGCTCGCCGCCGGCGCCAGCGGCTTCCTCCTCAAGGACGCGACCTTCCCGGAGCTGCTCCACGCGGTGCGCGTGGTCGCCGCGGGCGAGGCGCTGCTCTCGCCCGCCGTGACCAAGCGGCTGATCGCCGAGTTCGCGCGGCTGCACCGACCGCCGGCGCTGCCTGGGCGGGCCACGGCAGACCTCACGCCGCGGGAGATGGACGTGCTCGTGCTGATCGCCCGCGGGCTGTCGAACGCCGAGATATCCGACTCCCTGACGATCTCCGACCACACCGTGAAGACCCACATCAACCGCATCTTCGCCAAGATGGGCCTGCGCGACCGCGCGCAGGCGGTGATCCTGGCGTACGAAACGGGGCTCGTCACACCCGAGACGGCCTGAGCCCGATACCGGCCGACGCGGGTGTCCTAGCGGACCGTTCGACGTCACCTGAATGGCAGTCGTACGCCATGCGCCCGAGGTTTGCGACGGGGAGAGTCGGGAAGCACGGGCTGGGACAGCACAGTCTGCCCAGACAGCACCGCAAGGCCGCGGCCGAGTTGGAGCGTTGCGGGGATTGGACCGGTTCCGGCTCGTATGGTGATGGCCCCGGCCGGCCCGGTACCGGGTTCCTCCCGCCGGACACGGCCCGTGCATGCGCTTCCGCTCAGGAGACCCCCATGTCCAAGCCCCCGCGCAAGCTCACCGCCGTCGCCGCCGTCGCCGTGGTCGTCGGCCTCTACACCACGCAGGCCGGTGCGGCGCCACTCGCCGCGAAGAACGAACGGGTCAAGCGCTGCCCGCCCGAGTCGGCGCCCAGAGCCCCCGCCGTCGCCCCGTCGTCCGGTGCCGCCGCCCAGGCGTCACCACCGACCGGATCGACGGCGTCCGAGAAGGCCCGGGAGGCCGCGGAACCGTCCGGGTCGGTCGGGGCAGTCGGGTCGGTCGGGCTGGTGGAACCCGAGGTCCTCGCCGAGCTCGACCTGGACTCCGGGCAGCAGCCGGAAGGCATCGTCGCGGAGCCGGACGGCTCGGTCGTCGCGACCTTCTCCCAGGCGCGCCAGATCGCCCGCATCCACCAGGACGGTTCCGTACGGGTCCTCGCCACCCTGCCCGCTCCCCCGCCGCACGCGGAGACCCCCGCGGTCGGCGAGCCGTTCCTGGGCGGCATCGCCCGTACCGACGACGGCGCCCTGTACACCGTCTACGCGACCGGCACCGCCGAACTGACCGGCGTCTGGCGGCTGCCGCCGGACGGCGGCGAGCCGCGCCGCACCATCCCGCTGCCCGCCGACTCCCTGCCGAACGGGCTCGCCGTCGACGCCCGCGCACGGCAGCTGTACGTCACCGACTCCGTCGCCGGCGCCGTCTGGCGGGCACCGCTGGCTGGGGGGCGGGCCGTGAAGTGGAGCGACCACCCGTCGCTGACCCCGTCGGACGAGGAGTACTTCCTCGGCGCCAACGGCATCCGGGTCCACGACGGGTCCGTCTGGGTCACCAATCACGACCGGGGCACGGTGCTCCGCTTCCCCCGCACGGGGGCGAAGGCGGGCGCTCCCGAGACCGTCGTGGACGGGCTCGGGGAAGTCGACGACCTGGAGTTCGTCGGCCACGGCGACGCGTTCCTCGTCACGGGCGTCACGGACAACCGCGTCGTCCTCGTGCGCAACGCACGAAGCGGCGGCGAGCGAACGGCCGTCGACACGCTGACCGAGGACGTGCTGACCGAGGAGGACGGCCTGCAGAACCCCACGGCGCTGGCCCGACGCGGCTCGACGGTCCACGTCGCGAACTCCGCCGCGTACACGCTGACCGATCCGCACGTGCTCAACGCACGGCTCACCGGGTGAACGCCGGAGCAGATGCCCCGGCGTTCACCCGGTGAGGAGCGGTCCGGGAAAGGCGGAAGGGAACGGACCCGCGTCCGCGCCGCGTCAGAGCAGCGGCTGGTCGTCGGGCGCCCGGTACACCGCCAGCGCCCAGATGATGAACAGGTCGATCGCGATCACGATCAGCGCCCAGACCGGCAGGTACGGCAGGAACAGGAACTGCGCCACGAGGCTGAGCGACGCGAGGAAGATGCCGAACCAGCGTGCCCACTCCATGCTCTTGAGCACCCCGTAGCCGGTGATCACCAGCAGCACGCCGATGATCAGGTGGATCCAGCCCCAACCGGTGAGGTTGATCCGGTAGACGTAGTCGCCGACCGTGCCGTACACCACGTCCTTGCTGATCGCGGCGATGCCCTGGAGGATCCCGAGCACACCGCTGCACAGCATCAGAACCCCGGCGAAAACGACCCCGCCGGCCGCCCAAGCGCTGTTCCCGTGCTGGCCGGGACCGTTGTGCGAACCATGGCTCGACCTGTGCGGCGGCGGGGTCCCGGTCGGCTGTGATGCCTGGGTCATGGGACTTCCCTTCGTCGTCCCGTACGCCCGACGCGCACGGGTTTCCGGAGGCCGGCCGGACGGATCCGGACCGACTGCTCCGGACTTCGAGCGTGTGACCGGGACCTCGGCGCCGCCATCCAGATGCACCCGTTCGAGTGAATCGGATGGATGCGTACGGAGACGGGCCAGGACGGACGTCAAGGACCTCAGGAGCCTCAGGGGCGTCGGGATCCCCAGGTCCTCACGGAGAAGCATCCCGGGCCGCGCCCTGCTGCTCCTCCGGCCCGTCCCGCTCCTCCGGCTCGTCCAGGAAGTCCACGACTGCGAGCGCGAACAGCAGCGCCAGCGCCAGCCCGACCACCACCCAGCCCGTCGGATAGCTCCACAGCAGGTACGCGAGGAGCGCCGCGGCCACCAGTACCCACACGATCCAGCGGCGGTGGCGGTGCACCCACCGCCCGACCGGGCCGGTGCGCAGCCCCGCCCGGTCCGCGGTGGACCGCACCGCCCGGATGCCCGAGTGCCAGAACCCGCGGACGAAGACGGCCCGTCGGCCCGGGCCGCTGAGCCAGGCGCCCAGCGCCACGACGATGCCGAGGGCGACGACCATCCGCACGGTGACCCGCATCAGCCGGACCATCGCGTCGTACACCGCGCCGGCCGCCGGCTGGGACACCGTGGCCGGCAGCGCGTCCAGGTAGACGGCGCGGAACGCGGTCAGCGCGCCGCCGAGGAGCAGGGTCGCGAAGGCGACGCCGAGCGCGGCGGCGACGAGGGCGCGCCGTCGGCGCAGGGCGAGCAGCACGCCGGCCCCGGCCAGCAGCACGGCGATCACCGGCAGCCAGAAGCCGGCGAGTTGGAGCAGCCGGAAGCCGGTCTTGATCTTCCCGATGTCGTCCGACTTGATGACCGTGAACTGGGTGTGGATCTCCGGGATCTTGCCGGCGGCCGTCAGGCCGTCCGCCACGAGACGCTCTTTGACCTGGTCGATCACCGGGCCGAGGTCGATCTCGACGGCGTTGTTCGTGAGGGTGATGGCGCCGCCGCCGCTGCCGGTGAGTGCCTTGTCCACGGCGTCGTGGGCCTTGCGGTTGGCCTCGGTCCAGAAGGTCTGGAACCGGTCGGACGCGACGACGGCCTGCGCCTTGTCGTGAACGAAGCTCTTGAGGGCGTTCTCCAGGGTGCCGCCCAGCCGGCCGAGCGCGGCGGCCACCCGCGGCCGGTCGGCCGGCGCGACGCCTTCCAGCAGGCTGTTGAGGTCGATGTGCTGCATGAGGGCGTCGGTGACGCGGGTGGCGACGGCGTCCTGGACGTCGGGGTTGCGGGCGATCGGCGCGACGGTGGCGACGTAGCGGTCCGTGTTGCCGACCTCCTGCGACGCCCAGGCCGCGACGACGCTCAGCGGGGCGAGTACGCAGCCCACGACGATGAAGAGGGCGGACCAGAAGGCGCGGACGCGGTGGCGGCGGGGGCGGGCGCCGGCCTGGGCGCCTTCGAGCGCGGCGATGCGGGCGTGGAGTTGTTGCAGTTCCTCCCCCGACGGGGACGACTGCGACGGCCGGGACGACTGCGATGGCTGGGGTGGCCGAGATGACTGCGACGGCTGGGACGGGTCGGACGGCTGGGACGGGTCCGACGGCTGGGACGGGTCCGATGTGGGTACGTCGCCCGAGCCCGGTACGTCGTCAGGTCGTTCCCCGGCGCCCGGTGTTCCCTCCGCCATGTACGTCACCTCCACCGTGCCGAGCGCACTCGCCGGAACTGAAGACGCGGCCCACGGCCCGTCTGCGCTGCCGGCTCCGTAGCCAGGGAAACCGCGCGGCGCCGCGCGGGCGAGCCGCAGTGCCCCGTACGGGGCGGACCTCACCCGTACGGCCCCGCCAGCGCCCCGCCCCCGCGCAGCCGACCTCCCCCCGGGCTTTCAGTGGGAGCATGCGTACGTACGACACCGGCGCACCGCACCGCCGGCCCGGGCGCCCGGACGCCGGCGGGGCCAGATGACCGCATCAGCACGAGGGCCGGGCGCGGCCCCCGAACCGGGTGGGACCGGCGGGGGCAGCGGGGCCGGCGAAGAAGCCCGGGGCGCCCGGGGCGCCGAGAGCGTCGCGCCCGTCGGCAGCGGCACGGCGAGCGACCTGTCCCTGCGCGCCGTCCTCAGCAGCCGCGGCTACGCCCTGCTGCTGCTCCTGTCGGTGCTCATCGGCGCGCCGATCGCGTTCGCGGCGTTCCTCTTCCTCAGCCTCCAGCACGCCATCCAGCGCGGCGTGTGGGAACACCTGCCCGAGGCCGTCGGATACGCCGAGCCGCCCTGGTGGTGGCCGTTGCCCGCGCTGTTGCTCGCGGGGCTGGTCCTCGCGCCGATCGTCACCCGTCTCCCGGGCGGCGGCGGCCACAAGCCCGTCAAGGGGCTCGGCGGCCCGCCGCTGGGGCCGAACGCGCTGGCGGGCGTGCTGCTCGCCGCGCTGCTGACGCTGCCGTTGGGCGTGGTGCTCGGCCCCGAGGCCCCGCTGATGGCGCTCGGCAGCGGCCTCGCGCTGCTCGCGGTACGGTCGGCGAAGCGCGACGCCCACCCGAAGATGGCCACGGTCCTGGCCGTCAGCGGCTCGACGACGGCGATCTCCACGATCTTCGGCGGTCCGCTGGTGGCGGTCGTGATGATGGTGGAGGCGGCCGGGCTCGCCGGGCCCCAGTTGGTGATCCTGCTGCTGCCCTGTCTGCTGGCGAGCGGGGTCGGCGCCCTCGTCTTCACCGGCTTCGGGCAGTGGACGGGGCTGTCGGTGGGGGCGCTGTCGCTGCCGACGGTGCCGCCGGACCTCGCTCCGGACGCGGGGGACTTCCTGTGGGGCGTCCCCGTCGCCGTACTGATCGGCGTCGTCGTCTCGGCGGCGCACCGCATCGGCTTCGTCACCGCCGAGTGGACCGAGCGCCACACCGCGGGGCGCACGGTGGCCTGTGCCGTCGCCGTCGGCGTACTGATCTCGGCGTACGCCCTGCTCACCGGCCGTTCGCCGGCCGAAGCCGCGCTCTCCGGGCAGACCACGCTGGGCGCGCTCGCGGCGGATCCGCGCGCCTGGTCGGTGGCGGCGCTGGTCGCGCTCGTGGTGTGCAAGGGGCTCGCGTGGGGCGTCGCGCTCGGCTCGCTGCGCGGCGGGCCGATCTTTCCGGCCGTACTGCTCGGCGCGGCGCTCGGGGTCGCCTGTGCGGGGCTGCCCGGGATGGGGGCGACGCCGGGGCTGGCGCTCGGGATCTCGGCGGCCACCGCGGTGGTGACACGGCTTCCGGTCACCAGCGCAGTCCTGGCGGCGCTGCTGATGGGGCCGGACGCGACCAACCAGATGCCGCTGATCGCGGTGGCTTCGGTCGTCGGGTTCGTCACCGCGGAGCTGGTGGACCATCTGAAGGGGCCGGGGCGCACGGCCTGAAGAGAACGGCCAATTGAGGCCGTTTAGACCTGCCGGCCGGTCTAAGGGACTGGCCCGTCCAAAGGATCGGCCGGTTGAAGAAGCTGACCCTGTTGTCTTGGGGCCTGTTGTCTTGGGGCCTGTTGTCTTGGGGCCTGTTGTCTTTAAGGCCTGTTGTCTTGGGCCCTCTTCAAGAGGGCGCGGGGGCGGGCCGGTCCCCCGTACCGGCCCGACTCCCGCCGCATTCGGTGCCTCAGGCCCCCGGGGCGTCCGGCCCGTCCAGCGGGGGCACGTAGAACGCCGTCGTGTCCCGTACGGCCGCGGCCACGACGTCGTCGGGCGCGCCGGACGCCGTGTACGCCCGCCCCCACTCCTCGCTGCTGCGGGTGCTGAACGCCCGGGCCTCTTCGGTGCGCTCCCACTCCGCCGGGTCGGGCATCTCGTCCGGGGCGGCCAGGTGCATGCCGAGGCCGAGCAGGGTCAGGTCCCAGCCCACGCCGGTGGCGCCCGGGCCGAACTTGCCCCAGAACTCCTGCGGCACCACGGCCACGTGCTCCAGCTCGAAGACGGTCCGGTCGTCGCCCTCGGGGGCGAGCCGCACCTCGACCTCGCTGAAGCCCGGGTCGGGGCCGTACAGCCAGCTCACGCGGAGCAGCTTCGGGGGCTCGCAGCGCAGGATCTCGCCACCGGCGTTGCCCTGGAGCTGGTAGGTGCCGCCGAGCCGGAAGTCACCGGTGACCGGCAGGAACCAGCGGCGGAGGCGCTGGGGGTCGGTACAGGCGCCCCACACGTCGTCGGCGGTAGCGTCGTAGGTGCGCCGGAGCAGGACGGTGTGGGCCTCCCCGCTGGGGACGGACCGACTGCCCACCTCGCGGTGGACCTGGTTGATCCGGTCGACGATCTCGCTCATCGCTGTTGCTCCTCTGTCGTTCCCTTGTCGTTCCGTCGGGGCCGGCCCGTGCTTCACGTGCCGCCGCTGGCTGCGCGTCGTTCGTCGCCCTCTTCTGATCGTCCGTCGCCGGGCGGTAGCGCGCCGGTCGGCGGACGGGCGTCGGTCACCGCTCGGCGCTCCGCGTCGGTGCCGTGCTCCGCGGCGATGCGGCGCTCGCGCTTGCCGCGGGCCAGCTCCGTGCCGAGCGCGTCGAGCCGCTGTTCCCAAAAGCCGCGGAACCGGTCGAGCCAGACGTCCACCTCGCGCAGGGGCGCGGCCTCGACGGCGTACAGCCGTCGGGCGCCGTCGGCCCGCACGGAGGCGAAGCCGGCCTCGCGCAACACCTTCAGGTGCTGCGAGACCGCCGGCTGCGAGATCCCGAACTCCTTGCGGATCACCGCCGCGACCGAGCCCGACGGCTGCTCCCCTGCCGCGAGCAGTTCCAATATCCGGCGTCGCACCGGATCCCCCAGGACATCGAATGCGTGCACGACCCCACTCTTACAGCCGTAGCTTATATAAGTCAAAACTTAATCACTCGTCCGAGGGTGCCGGGAACCGGAGTCGCCCACGACTCGTTGGGCACGGTGGGCAAAGGAAACGTCAAGAGGCGCGGCCCGCGCCGGATTGCGCAGGGATTTCCATGGGTGTCAGCCTTTCCAAGGGCGGCAATGTCTCGCTGAGCAAGGAGGCCCCGGGCCTGACTGCGGTGGTCGTGGGCCTCGGTTGGGACGTCCGCACCACCACCGGCACCGACTTCGACCTGGACGCCAGCGCGCTGCTGATCGACGGGAACGGCAAGGTGCTGTCCGACGGCCACTTCGTCTTCTTCAACAACCTCAAGAGCCCCGACGGCTCCGTCGAGCACACCGGTGACAACCTCACCGGTGAGGGCGAGGGCGACGACGAGCAGATCAAGGTCAACCTCGCGGGCGTGCCCGCCGAGGTCCAGAAGATCGTCTTCCCGGTCTCGATCCACGAGGGCGAGAGCCGCAGCCAGTCCTTCGGCCAGGTGCGCAACGCGTTCATCCGCGTGGTCAACCAGGCCGGCGGCGCCGAGCTCGCCCGCTACGACCTCAGCGAGGACGCCTCGACGGAGACCGCGATGGTCTTCGGCGAGCTGTACCGCCACGGCGACGAGTGGAAGTTCCGTGCGGTCGGCCAGGGTTACGCCTCGGGCCTGCGCGGCATCGCCCAGGACTTCGGCGTCAACGTCTGAGTTCTTCGGTAGTTCCGGCCATCGGGCCTAAGGCGTTCGCGCGACGCCCCGGGAGACGTCCTGCTCCCGGGGCGTCGCGCATTTCCGTCGCCCTCCGGAGCCCGTCGCACCGCTCCAACCCTGGCTCCAGCACTCGCCCTTGAAGGAGACTGCCGGCATGGAGTTCATCGTCTTCATGACGCTGCCGGGCCTGGTGATCCTGCTGACGGTCATTGCCTTCTTCGACCAGATCCTGCGGGCCGTGGGTCTGGGGAAGCGGTCGGGCCAGGTGTCTTCCACCGGGTTCGAGCAGCTGCACGCCACCTTCTCGCCCGGGAAGCAGAGCGAATTGAAGGAACGTCAGAGCGCCCTGCTGCTGAAGGACGACGAGGAGGACGGCGCCCCGCCGCACCGCTCCACCGTCGACCTGGACGCCGGCCGCGCGATAGTGCGGCTACCCCGGAGCTAGGCCCTGTCTTGTGGATCAGGCTGGATCGAGCGTCAGATCTTGGACGCCTTGAGCGAGTACATCAGGGGGATGCGCGGGCGGTCGGCCGGGAAGCGGTAGTAGCCGTCCTGGCTCTCCAGCGCGCCGAACCGCTGGAAGAGCGACACGTCGTGCTCGTGCAGGAACTCCAACCGCAGCCCGTTCGCACAGAGCGCGGAGACCACCTCGCCGATCGGGTGCTGCCACTCGACCGTGCGTTTGCTGGCGAGCTGGGCGTCCACGTCGGTGTACGTGCCGTCGGCGTCCTCCACCCACGCGTCGCGGGAGAAGTAGTCGTGCACGATCCGGGATCCGGTGTCGTCGTCGAGGATGTCGGTCAGCGGGTGGAACTCGGCCAGGTAGAGGAAGCCGCCGGGCGCCACGAGCGAGGCGGCGACCTCGGCCCAGCGTGCGACGTCCGGGAGCCAGCCGAGGGCGCCGACGCCGGTGTAGACGATGTCGTACGCGTCGTCGGGCACGGCGGCGACCGCGTCGTACACGTCTGAGGTCACGAACGTCGCACGCTCGGGCCCGAGGCCGATCTCGCCGGCGATCCCGCCCGCCGCCACCACGGCCGGCTCGGAGAAGTCCAGCCCCACGACACGGGCGCCGCGCCTGGCCCAACTCAGCGTGTCGAGGCCGATGTGGCACTGGAGGTGCAGCAGGCTACGGCCGCTGACGTCACCGACCTCCGCGATTTCGAAGTCGCGCAGCGGGTCCTTGCCCGCGCGGAAGGAGTCGAGGTCGTAGTAGTCGCTGGCGACGTGGATGGGGACGCGCTCGTCCCAGTTGGCCCGATTGAGCTCGCGCCAGTCGTCGGGGTGGGTGGATGCATACATGATTCCGAAGTTATCCACAGGCTGAGGGCGAAGCGAACGGTTTGTCGGGCCCTCGGCGCAGAATGGGGTCATGACTGAGACCACGCCCGCCGCGCAGGCGACGCACGCCCCTTCCGCGAAGGACGCCGCGACCGTGACGGATACGGTGACCGTGCCGGAGACGGAGACGGACGCCGGGACCGAGCCGGCCGCGCCGACCACCGGTCCCGTCTGGGAGCGGCGCTTCCGCGCCCCGCGCGTCTCACTCCCCGACTGGGCCGAGGACGCCCCGGACCGCTCGCTCTTCGTGTCGAACGCCACCGGCACCTTCGAGCTGTACGCCTGGGACCGCGCGACGGGCGAGCAGCGCCAGGTCACGGACCGGCCGAACGGCACGACGGACGGCGTCCTGTCCCCCGACGGCGCCTCGATCTGGTGGTTCTCGGACACGGACGGGGACGAGTTCGGGATATGGCTGCGGCAGCCCTTCGGCGGCGGGCCCGACGAGCCCGCCGCCCCCGGGCTCGACCCCTCCTACCCCGCCGGACTTGCCATCGGGCGGCACGGCGTCGCGGTCGTCGGTCGCTCCACGGACGAACACGGCACGACGATCCACGTGGTGCGCGAAGGCGCTCCCACCGGCTCGGACAGCTCCGACGGATCCGAGGGCTCCGACGGCTCCAACGGCCCTGTGGAGATCTATCGGCACCGCGAGTCGGCCGGCGTGGGTGCCCTGTCGCACGACGGGACCCTGATCGCCGTCGAGCACACCGAGCACGGCGACGCGATGCACTCGGCGCTGCGCGTCGTCCGCCTCGACGGCTCCCCGGTCGCGGAGTTGGACGACACCGCCGGCGGCACGGAGGAGCTGGGTCTTGAGGCCCTCGGGTTCGCCCCGGTCGAGGGGGACACCCGGCTGCTCGTGGGGCACCAGCGGCGGGGCCGTTGGGAGCCCATGGTGTGGGACGTGGCGTCCGGCGAGGAGACCGCCCTCGCGATCGACCTGCCGGGCGACGTCAGCGCCGAGTGGTTCCCGGACGGCTCGGCGCTGCTGATCGCGCACAGCTTCAAGGCCCGCGGCGAGCTGTGGCGCTACGACCTCGCGGCGGGCGAGCTGGCGCGGATCGAGACGCCGACGGGCTCGGTCTCCGGCGCGACGGCCCGCCCCGACGGCTCGGTGGAGTACATGTGGTCGTCCGCCGCACTGCCCCCACAGGTGCGGTCGACCGCGGGCGGGGTCGTGCTGGACCCGCCGGGTGCGAAGGCGCCGGAGTCCGTGGCCGTGGAGGACGCCTGGGTGGAGGGGCCGGGAGGTCTGATCCATGCGCTGGTGCAGCGGCCGGCGGGGGCGAGCGGCCCGCTGCCGACGGTCTTCGAGATCCACGGCGGCCCGACGTGGCACGACAGCGACGCCTTCGCGGCCGGCCCCGCCGCCTGGGTCGACCACGGCTATGCCGTCGTCCGGGTCAACTACCGCGGCTCGACGGGGTACGGCCGCGCTTGGACGGACGCGCTCAAGCACCGGGTGGGCCTGATCGAGCTGGAGGACGTCGCCGCGGTCCGCGCGTGGGCGGTGGAGTCCGGTCTCGCCGATCCGCAGCGCCTCGTCCTGTCCGGCGGCTCCTGGGGCGGGTACCTCACCCTCCTCGGCCTCGGCACCCAGCCCGACGCGTGGGCACTGGGCCTGGCCGCGGTCCCCGTCGCGGACTACGTCACGGCGTACCACGACGAGATCGAGGCGCTGAAGGCGCTGGACCGCACCCTGTTCGGCGGCACGCCCGAGGAGGTGCCGGAGCGCTTCACCGCGTCGTCGCCGCTGACGTACGTGGACGCGGTCCGCGCCCCCGTGTACGTCTCCGCCGGGGTCAACGACCCGCGCTGCCCCATCCGCCAGGTGGACAACTACGTGGACCGCCTCGCCGCCCGCGGCGCCGTCCACGAGGTGTACCGCTTCGACGCGGGGCACGGCTCGCTGGTGGTCGAGGAGCGGATCAAGCAGGTCGCGCAGGAGATCGCCTTCGCGGCGAAGCACCTGCCGGGCCCGGACGGAGCCGGAGAGGACCGGTCCGGAGAGGGGGGCGCGCAGGAGTAGCCCGGGGGCGTTCCGTACCGTGGAGGGGTGTATCGGTTCCTGCTGACGCCCCGCTGGTGGGGGATCAATGTCTTCGTCGTGCTGGCGATCCCGTTCTGCATCTTCATGGGGACCTGGCAGCTCGGCAGGTTCGAGGACCGCGCCGCCACGCAGAAGGAGGCGGAGCGGGCCCCCACGGCGGCCGAGCTGAAGCCGACGCCGCTGGGTGAGCTGCTGCCGGTCGACAAGGAGACGTCCGGCCGGACGGCGACGGCGACGGGCCGGTACGGCGAGCAGTTCCTCGTGCCGGGGCGGGAGCTGGAGGGCGAGCGCGGTTCGTACGTGCTGACCCTGCTGAAGACGGACGACGGGAGCGGGAAGACCCTGCCGGTGGTCCGCGGCTGGCTCCCCGAGGGCGCGGCGGCGCCCGCCGCGCCGACGGGTACGGTCGCCGTGGAGGGCGCCCTCCAGGCGTCCGAGACCGTCGGTAAGGACGGGGTCCACTCGGCGGGCGGATTGCCGCCGGGGCAGCTGGCGATGATCAGCGCGGCGTCGTTGGTGAACCTCGTCCCCGACGACGTGCACGACGCGTGGATCACCCTCACGACCGGGGACGCGGGGCTCCGAGCGGTACCGGCGACGCTCCCGGAGGGCAGCGGGCTGGACCTGAAGGCGTTCCAGAACCTGGGCTACTCCGGGGAGTGGTTCGCCGGGGTGGCCTTCATCCTCTTCATGTGGTTCCGCTTCTTCCGTCGCGACGTGGAGCTGATGAAGGACCAGGCGCTGGGCTTGGCCCCCCAGCAGGCGCCCGAGCCCTCCTCCGACCCAGCGCAGGAGCGGGAGCCCGCCCACCAGTAGCCGGCGCGGGTGGGTTAGGGCCTGTCTTTTGGATCAGGCCCTAGTCAGGGTCCCCGGCGAAGGGGATCCAGCTTCCCGCGGCGCGGGAGTAGTGCGCGGGGGTGGCGGGGACGATCGCCGTCAAGGGGAGCCACTCGTCCTCCGGCTCCCACTCCGCACCGTCCGTCGCCTGCGCGTAGAGCGGGCTCGGCGCCCAGCTCAGCAGGGCGTGGTCGGCGGACACCTCCACCAACCAGCCCAGGAACTCCCGGCCGTCCCGGAGCGTGAAGCTGACCTTGTCGGACCGGGACGCGCGCTCGGTGAGGTAGTCGCGCAGGGTGCGCACCGCGGTCAGTCCTCCAGGACGCCGGTGCGGTAGATCGTGCCGGCGCAGGCGTTCGGGATGGTCGCCTCGGCCGTCGGGGCGCCCGGCTGCGCGGTGTGGGTGACGGCCACGCTGCCGTCGCTCCCGGTGCTGCTCTCCATCGCGCTGGCCGGGGGCTCACCGTCGGGGGGCGTGCCGGCGCCGCCGCCGTTGTCGCCGCCCGAAGCGCCGCCGTCGGATGCGGTCGGGGTCGGGGACGCGCCGCCGGGGGAGCACGTCTCGTTCGGCACCCAGGCGAACCGCACCTCGTACGCGGAGGCCGGCTTCAGCAGCAGTGCGGGCTTCTCCTTCGAGGGGTCGGGCAGGCCGGGTGCCTGGTCGCCCGCCGTGTGGTCGACGATCTTGATCTTGTCCTTGTCGGCCGCGCCGATCGCCTGGAAGTCGACCGTGCCGCGCCCGCTGACCTCGCAGTCCGTGGCGGAGACGTTGGCGACGCGGAAGGTTCCGTAGACCCGGCCGTCGGAGTCGGGCTTGTCCGCCCGTGCCGTGGTGACGTCGAGTTGGGCGGCGGCGCAGGCCCGGGCCTGGGCGGCGGGCTCGTTCGAGGGGGACGCGGAGTCGCCCGTGGCGCTGTCGCTGCTGCTGGCGTCGGAGGGGTCGGCGGGCGAGCGGCTGGGGTCGGTGTCGCGGCCGGGGCGGTCGCCGTCGACGGGCCCGCCCGTGTCGTGGTCCCCGCCGGTGGCGCCGGGGCCCTCGCCGCGACCGCCGTCGGAGACCTCTCCGTGGCCGGTGTTGACGGTGTTGGTGCTGCTGCCGCCGCCGGAGTTCGCCACGGTGACGAAGGCGGGGACGGCGGTCCCGGTCAGGACGGCCGTGGCGACCGCGCCGATCAGCAGTTGGCGCTTGCGGGCCCGGCGCGCGGGCACCGCGACGCGCAGGCGGTCCAGCGCTCCGGTCGAGGGCTGGAGGTCGCCCACCGCGCCCTGGAGGAGCCGCCGCAGATCCTGCTCCTCCGAACCCGAACCCGAGCCGGAGCCGGAGCCTGAGCCAGGACCGGAGCCCGAGTCGGGGTCGTGGGGCGGCGCCTCGTCGCCGTGTCGGTGTTCCGGCGCGTTGTTCACAGTTCCGTTTCCAGTCAGGTCGTCAAACGGCCCGTCCGACCGCGGTCGCTCGGGCGTCGTGTCGTGCCCGCTCATGACGTGGCCTCCATCGCGACGCGCAGCGCCGCGATGCCCCGGGAACCGTACGCCTTCACCGAACCCAGCGATATGCCCAGGGCCTGGGCCACCTGGGCTTCCGTCATGTCCGCGAAGTACCGCAGGACCAGCACCTCGCGCTGGCGGCGCTGGAGTCCGCGCATCGCCTTGATCAGCGCGTCCCGCTCCAGTTGGTCGTACGCCCCCTCCTCCGCGCTCGCCATGTCCGGCATCGGCTTGGAGAGCAGCTTCAGACCGAGGATGCGGCGGCGCAGCGCGGACCGGGAGAGGTTGACCACCGTCTGCCGCAGGTAGGCGAGGGTCTTCTCCGGGTCGCGCACGCGCTTGCGCGCCGAGTGGACCCGGATGAACGCCTCCTGGACGACGTCCTCGCAGGAGGCGGTGTCGTCGAGGAGCAGCGCCGCGAGGCCCAGCAGCGAGCGGTAGTGCGCGCGGTAGGTCTCGGTGAGGTGGTCGACGGTGGTGCCCGCGGCCGTCGTATCGTCGACGCCGCCGCGCTGGGTGGGGATGGCGCTGGCGGTCGGAGCCGGCCGCAAAGAGGACGCAGCAGACGCAGCAGACGACGCGGACGGCGGGGAAGCCGAGGGGCCGGAAGGCGTCGACGGCACGGGCGCGATCACCGGCATGCCCCCGCGGGGACGGGGCCTGCGGAGGGGACGCACCGGAACGCCGGGCGCCGTCGCCCTCGTGAAGTCGAGTACTTCTGCCACGCCTGTTGGACACGCTCCCCCCTGTCGGGGTTGTACGCGCGCGCCAGCGGTTTTGACTGTGGATGGATTCCAGCCATGCGTACTTGCCTGCCCCAAGTCTGCGGCACCGATCGGTGGCGGTGCTCGCAAAGACGTTCCCGGCCCGACTGGCGGTTGCAGGCCGGGGATAAGGAACTGTCGATCATCGTCCCGCCCCCGGGCCGAAACGGTACGGACCTGCGACGTTCTCACGGGGCGTTCACGAATCCTACAAAGTTCGCGGGCCACTTAGACAGGGCTCAACCGCAAATCGGGGAAGATTTCCGATCTTGGAACGGGAGCGTGGGAACGGGAGCAAGCAGCACAGGACGAAGAGGCGACGGGGCGGCGGGGGCGACGGGCTCAGCCGTGCAGCTCCGCGGCGATCGCCTCCGCGATCTGCACGGTGTTCAGCGCCGCGCCCTTGCGGAGGTTGTCCCCGCACACGAACAGCTCCAGCGCGCAGGGGTCGTCCGGCGCCCGGCGCACCCGCCCCACCCACGTCGGATCGGTGCCCACCACGTCCGCCGGCGTCGGGAACTCCCCCGCCGCCGGGTCGTCGAAGAGCACCACCCCGGGTGAGGTCGCCAGGATCTCGTGCGCCCGCGCGACCGTCACCTCGGCCTCGAAGCGGGCGTGCACCGAGAGCGAGTGCGCGGTCAGCACCGGGACCCGTACGCAGGTCGCGGCCACCGGCAGCGCGGGCAGGTCGAGGACCTTGCGGAGTTCGGCGCGCAGCCCCAACTCCTCGGACGACCAGCCGTCCTCGGCCAGTTCGCCGGCCCAGGGCACCACGTTGAGGGCGACGGGCGCGGGGAAGGGGCCGAAGCCGTTGCCGAAGGAGTCGCCGACGGCCCGCCGCACGTCGCCGGTGGTGGAGCCCAACTCCGTACCGGCGACCAGGGAAAGCTGCTCGCGCAGCGCGGTGACCGCGTCGCGGCCGACGCCGCTGACGGCCTGGTACGAGGAGATCACCAGCTCCCGCAGCCCGAACTCGGCGTGCAGGGCGCCCACCGCGGGCGCCATGGCGAGCGTGGTGTCGTGCGGCCCGGCGACGATGCCGCGCGGACGCACCCGGGCGGCGTGCGGATTGACCTCCGGCACGACCAGCGGAACGTCCGCGTCCGATCGGAAGGCGGCGGAGGCGTCCACGACCACCGCGCCCTTGGCGGCGGCGATCGGCGCCCACTGGGCGGAGACCTCAGCGGGCACCAGGAACAGCGCCACGTCGACGCCCGCCAGCGCCTCCTCGGCCAGCGGGACCACCTCGCACTCCTCCCCGCGCACGGCCAGCTTGCGGCCGGCCGAGCGCGGGGAGGCGACGAGTCGTATCTCGCCCCAGACGTCCGCGTGCTGGGACAGGATCTGGAGCAGTACGGTGCCGACGGCCCCGGTCGCACCGACGACCGCGAGCGCCGGCTTGCGGGTCATCGGCCGGTGCCCCCGTAGACCACGGCCTCGTCGGACTCGCTGTCGAGGCCGAACCGGGTGTGCACGGCGCGCACCGCCTCGTTGACGTCGTCGGCGCGGGTCACGACCGAGATGCGGATCTCGGAGGTCGAGATGAGCTCGATGTTCACCCCCGCGTCCGTGAGCGCCTCGAAGAAGGAGGCCGTGACGCCCGGGTTGGTCTTCATGCCGGCGCCGACGAGCGAGATCTTCCCGATCTGGTCGTCGTAGCGCAGCGACTCGAAGCCGATGCGGTCCTTCGCCTTCTCCAGCTTCTCGATCGCCCGCGCGCCGTCCGTCTTGGGCAGCGTGAAGGAGATGTCCGTGAGCGCGGTGGCGGCTGCCGACACGTTCTGGACGATCATGTCGAGGTTGATGTCGGCGTCCGCGATCGCGCGGAAGATGGCCGCCGCCTCGCCCGGCTTGTCGGGCACTCCGACCACCGTGATCTTGGCCTCGGAGACGTCGTGGGCGACTCCGGAGATGATCGCGTGCTCCATCGTCTGGTCTCCCTGCGGTTCGTTGCTGACCCAGGTGCCGCGCAGCCCCGAGAAGGACGAGCGCACGTGGATCGGGATGTTGTATCGGCGGGCGTACTCCACACAGCGGTGGAGCAGCACCTTGGAGCCGGAGGACGCCAGCTCCAGCATGTCCTCGAAGGAGATCCAGTCGATCTTCCGGGCCTTGGCGACCACCCGGGGGTCGGCGGTGAAGACGCCGTCGACGTCGGTGTAGATCTCGCAGACCTCGGCGTCCAGCGCCGCGGCGAGGGCGACGGCGGTGGTGTCGGAGCCGCCGCGACCCAGGGTGGTGATGTCCTTCTTGTCCTGGGACACGCCCTGGAAGCCGGCGACGATGGCGATGTTGCCCTCGTCCAGCGCGGTACGGATCCGGCCCGGCGTCACATCGATGATGCGCGCTTTGTTGTGGACCGAGTCGGTGATGACGCCCGCTTGGCTACCGGTGAACGACTGGGCCTCGTGGCCCAGGTTTTTGATCGCCATGGCCAGCAGGGCCATGGAGATGCGCTCTCCGGCGGTCAGCAGCATGTCGAATTCGCGCCCGGCAGGGATCGGGGATACCTGCTCGGCGAGATCGATCAACTCGTCCGTCGTGTCGCCCATCGCGGAAACCACGACGACCACCTGGTGGCCGTTCTTCTTGGCGTCCACGATCCGCTTGGCGACACGCTTGATGCCCTCGGCATCGGCGACGGAGGAGCCGCCGTACTTCTGCACGACAAGGCCCACGTGCGCTCCTCGCTCGGTTCTCCACCGCAGTCCATGAGTGCTGCGGTCGGCTCAGTTTAACGAGCGGTACCGCGCCGGCCTCCGGCACATCACATGCTGAGATGCGCCGCTCACCTGGTGATCAGCCCCGCTCGGCTCACTACCTGCCCGCGGGACGGCGGCGTACGCGACATGTGTGCGGCGTCACAGCAGCGGTGCGTAGCCGGACGACGTCACCGCGACGTCGGGGGCGGCGTCAGGGCGCGCGCAGGCCGAGCGGTGCGGCGATCTCGGCCGCCATCACCCTGCCGGCCTCCTCCGCCAGCGCCTCCTCGGTCAGGTCCTCGTCCGTGTCCAGGCCGTCCAGCTCCTGGAGCGGCTGGTCCAGCCGGACGTGGGAGACCAGGGACTGGAGGGCGCGCAGGGTGGCGGACGCGGTCGGCCCCCAGTTGGAGAAGTACGAGAACTGCCACCACCACAGCGCTTCCGTGGTCCGCCCGGAGCGGTAGTGCGCGAGGCCGTGCCGCAGGTCCGTGACGATGTCCGCGAGGTTGTCCGAGATGCGGAACGCCACCGGCGCCTTGCGCGGCTCGTACGGGTCGAAGACCTCGGAGAACACGTCCACCGGGTCCAGCAGCCGGGCGAAGCGCTCCCGCAGGTCGTCCACGTCCGGCTCCGGGCCCGTGTCGGGCTCGTAGCGCTCGTCCGGGACGATGTCCTCGTGCGCGCCCAGCCGGCCGCCGGTGAGCAGCAGCTGGGAGATCTCCAGCAGCAGGAACGGTACGGCGCTGTCCGGTTCGTCGCCCTTCGCGACCTCGGTCACGGCGACGATGAAGGACTCGATCGAGTCCGCGATCTGGACCGCGAAGTCGGCCGGGTCCTGGTTCACGGCGTGCAGCATGGCGTCAGACATCGAGAAGTCGTCTCCCCTCGAAGGCACGCCCCAGCGTGACCTCGTCGGCGTATTCCAAGTCTCCCCCCACGGGCAGACCGCTGGCCAGCCGGGTGACCTTCAGCCCCATCGGCTTGATCATGCGTGCCAGGTATGTGGCGGTGGCCTCGCCCTCCAGATTGGGGTCCGTGGCGAGGATCAGCTCGGTGACGGCGCCGTCCGCGAGGCGGGCCAGCAGCTCCCGGATCCGCAGGTCGTCGGGGCCGACGCCCTCGATGGGGCTGATCGCCCCGCCGAGCACGTGGTAGCGGCCCCGGAACTCCCGGGTCCGCTCGATCGCGACGACGTCCTTCGACTCCTCCACGACGCAGATCACCGCGGTGTCGCGGCGCGGGTCGCGGCAGATGTTGCAGTGCTCCTGCTGGGCGACGTTCCCGCACACCGCGCAGAAGCGCACCTTGTCCTTCACTTCCAGCAGCGCCTGGGCGAGGCGGCGGACGTCGGTCGGCTCGGCCTGGAGGATGTGGAAGGCGATCCGCTGCGCGCTCTTGGGACCGACGCCGGGCAGCCTGCCCAACTCGTCGATGAGGTCCTGGACCACGCCTTCGTACAACGGACTGCCTCTCCTCAGGCTCGGGTCGTACGACCCCTACGACTCGTACGGTAGTGGCTGAACCGGCCAGTTCAGAAGGGTCCAGCAGGGTTCAGCGGGGTTCAGCAAGGCCCAGCGGGGCGCAGCGGCCCTCGACGAGCCCGACGCGCTCAGAAGGGCAGGCCCGGCATGCCGCCGAGGCCCTGGGCGAGCGGGCCGAGCTTCTGCTGCGCGAGCTGCTGGGCGTTCTCGTTCGCGGCCTGGACGGCGGCGACGACGAGGTCGGCGAGGGTCTCGGTGTCCTCGGGGTCCACCGCCTTGGGGTCGATCACCAGGGCGCGCAGCTCGCCGGAGCCGGTCACCGTGGCCTTCACGAGACCGCCGCCGGACTGGCCCTCGACTTCGGTACGGGCCAGCTCCTCCTGCGCCTGCGCGAGGTCCTGCTGCATCTTCTGGGCCTGCTGGAGGAGCTGCTGCATGTTGGGCTGGCCACCACCGGGGAACACGGTCACTCCTGGCACGTCGACGACACTTGCGCGTACTTCCGCGGGCGGCGCCGCCGGGGCACCGCTCCATGAGCGAGCCTACGTGGTCGGGCACCGGAGCGCCGGGTCGGGCGGCGGGGACCCGTTCGAGGGACTAGGCTGCGGGGCCTCTACCTGATCAAGGCCGTCCCGTGGACGGAAATACCGGGATTTCCACCACACGGCCCATCATTCGACGGTAAGAAGTGGTTGAAGTGGTTGCGGACAGTGCAGTGCAGCAACGTGCAACGGATACGGACGCGTAGAGGAGTGCCCCGGTGAGCCAGCCGGAGATGCAGCCCGGGGGCCCGGCCCGGGAGGAGCGGGGCGAGGTGCCGCGCGGCGATCTGACCGGCCGGCCCTTCCCGCTGGGCGACTGGGGCGAGCCGGCGGACCGGCTCGACGAACTGTTCCGCTGGGTCGAGACGGCGGCGCTGCGCACCGTGGACTGGTACCTCGCGGACCGCGTCTGGAAGCGGCGCACCGGCCGCGTGCTGCGCATCGGTACGGCCGCCGGCACCATCGCCGGTGCGGTGCTCCCGCTGCTGGACGTCACGGGCCTGGTGGACGGCGCCGCGGGGTGGGGGTACGTGTCCCTGCTGCTGGGCGCGGCGTGTCTGGCGTGCGACCGGTACTTCGGCGTGACGGCCGGGTGGATGCGGAACATGGCGACGGCGCAGGCGGTGCAACGGCGTTTGCAGACGCTCCAGTTCGACTGGGCGTCGGAGAGCGTGCGTGAGGTGCTGGGCCCGGCGGAGGGCACGGCGAGCGAGGCGGCGGAGCGGTGCCTGGGGGTGCTGCGGAAGTTCTCCGAGGACGTGCAGGAGTTGGTGCGGGCGGAGACGGCGGACTGGATGCGGTCGTTCCACGGGGGGTTGGACGCGTTGGTGCTCCAGTCGACGGCGTTGCCGCCGCTGAACGGTGTGGGGCGCGCGGGGGAGCCCGGGGCGGCGGGTCCGCCCCGCTCGCCCCTCCCTCCGGGCCGCCCGAACATGCCCCGCCAACGCCCGCCGGAGCGCCCGTAGCCCAGCCCACTCTGGGGGGTCTGGGGCCTGGGCGAAGGGCCTCAGCTCACTCAGCCGACTCAGCCGACTCGCCGACTCGCCGACTCAGCTGAAGAGGATCATGGAACCCTGGCCCAGGCTGCGGGTGGCCGCGGCGTGGAGGCCGAGCCAGACGTGGCGTTCGCGGGCGAAGGGGCTCTCGTCGTACGGGACGGGCGCCGCGGGCTCCTCCAGGGCCGTGCCGCGCTCCGGGGGGCGGGGGGCCGGGGGCGGGTTCGCGGGGTCGATGCCGATCGAGGGGGCGACGTACTCCAGCTCGCGCAGCAGCCCCTGCGTGGAGCCCAACGGGCCGCCGCCGGCCAGGAGTTCGTCGTTCGACAGGGGCGCGGCGAAGTCGACGGGGACGTACGCGCCGGCGTGGTCGTAGTGCCACACCAGGTGGGACTGTTGCGCGGTGGGCTCGAACATCTCCAGCAACTGCTCGTAGTCGCCGCCGAGTTCGTCGACGGGCGTGACCGCGAGGCCGCAGAGCTGGAGCAGGTACGCCCGGCGCAGGAAGTGCAGGGCGTCGTAGTCGAACCCGGCGACCGGGGCCACGTCCCCGGAGAGCCCGGGCATGTACGCGAACACGGGCACCGTCGGCAGGCCCGCCGCCGTCAGCGCCTTGTCGTACGAGGCGAGCTCTTCGGCGAAGGGGTTGTCGGGGCTGTGACAGAGCACATCGACGAGGGGGACCAGCCACAGGTCACATGCCAAGGGAGGCTCGCTCTCCAACGGGGACGCGTCGTAACAGCGTAGGTGTCGGCGGGGCCGTGGCGAAGGGCGTGTGGCGAGGTCGCGGTCACGGACCGGGGGCGCCCGGGGGGTCGAGGTCCCACACCAGCACTCCCCCGACCCACTGTCCCGGCCGGCCCAGCAGGCGTTCCACCGCGGTCTGCAGCGCTTCCTCGTTGTACTGCGGCGGCAGCACGACCACGCCCGCCTGCCACGACGCCAGGTCGACACGGGCTTGTTCTTGCTCGGCGGGGCCGATGTCGGGGACCCGGCCGCTGCCCCGTACGTCGTCGAGGAGGGCGGCGGTGTGGGTGGGCGCGATGCCGTAGATGCCGACGTCGTCGGGCCCCCAGGGGCCGTTGAAGTAGCCGCCGGCGATCGGGAAGTCGAGCTCCGTGGAGGACTGCCAGTACAGCGCGTCCGCCGAGCCCGGGTTCGGCAGCGGCACGATCACCAGCGACTCGCCCGGGCCGAGGTAGGTGCGGTACAGCCCATCGGTGACGAAGGCCGGCACCTCGGCGCGCTCGCGCACCGGGTAGGGCGTCGGGACGATCGGGAGCAGCGCCGCGGCGACGGCGACCAGCCCCGCGGTGCGGAAGGACCGGGCGGGCCCGTCCGACAGCCGGTCGACGGCGAGGGCGACGAGCATGCCGAACAGCGGCGCGCAGATCAGGGCCGTACGGGACTCGATGACGGCTTCGAAGAGCGGCGCCTTGCCGAGCAGCGCCCAGGGGCCGGGGAAGGAGAGGTCCGTGAAGGGGACGTACACCTCCTTGCCGAGCGAGAGCAGCGCGGCCCCGGCGGCCGTGAGCGCGAGCGCCCGCACGAGGGTGTGCCGCCACAGCTGGACGACGACCACCAGCGCGAGCGCGAGCAGCGGCCAGCCGTAGAAGGCGTTCTGCTCGGTGCGGTTCATCGCGAGCGGGTCGGCGGCGGCGTCCGTGCCGAAGAGCGAACGGCCGGCGAACTCGACGAACGCCCGCGGGCTGTTGAAGGTGTTCGACCCGTGCATGACGTCGGAGTAGCTCTGCGGGCCGAAGAACTGCCAGCCCAGCGGGAACGCGACCAGCGGCAGACAGACCGCGAGGGCCCAGCCGAGCCCCTGGAGCAGGGGGCGCCAGCAGCGGCGTGCGGCGTCCCGGTCCAGCAGGGCGTAGCAGACGGCGAAGAGCAGCATGCCCATCGCGGCGAGCAGCAGCGGTTCCTCGCCGAGGAAGATCTGGTACGTGGCGAAGAGGCCGAGGAGCACCCCGTCCCGGACCACGGCACGGCCCTCGCACAGCCGCAGCGCCCGGTCCAGGATCACCGGGATCATGAAGAGGACGAGGAAGTTGGGGTGGGCGTTGCCGTGCGAGATCATCGGCGGCGCGAAGGCGGCGACGGCCGCGCCGAGCACGGCCGCCCCGCGGTGGGCGACCAGCCGGCGGGCGAGCAGCCAGTACCAGGCGAAGGCGGTGGCCGCGAGGCCGAAGGTCAGCACGAGGGCCCAGGTGACAGTCGGCCCGAGCAGCAGCGTCACGGGCGCGAGCGGCACGGAGACGCCGAGCATCACCGTGTTCGCCATCAGGTTCACGCCGTCCGGGTAGCCCTGGAGGGTGGTGAACAGCGGGTTGCGCAGGTTGGTGACGTTGTCGGCGGTGACGGCGAAGAACCACTCCCACTGGTTCTGGTCCTGGCCGGCGTCGGCCAGATAGCCGCGGTCGAGGTCCTGCCACAGGTTTTGGTAGAGGACGAACGAGGCGACGCAGAAGAGGAGGGCGACGAGCAGGTGCGTGCGGCGGGCGGTGGCGCGCGGAACGGGCTTCTGGGCACCGACGGCCTGGGTGGGGATGGGGGCGGGGCCGGGGGTGCGGGCGGTGTGGTTGGTGCGGGCGGTGCGCACGCGCAGCCGGACGAGTTCGCCGAGCACCCGCCCGTAGTCCAGCGGACGCACCTTGGAACCGGAGCGGTGCGACCAGTTCACCGGGGCCTCCACCACCGGCCAGCCCGCGCGCTGGAAGTGCCGCAGGATCTCCACGTCGATCGCCCAGCCGTCGAGCTGCGACGCGGCGAAGGCGGTGCGCGCCCGCTCGCCGTCGAAGAGCTTGAACCCGCACTGGGTGTCGTGGATCCCGGGGACGGCGGCCAGCCGTATCAAGCGGTTGCCGGCGCGGCCCAGCCACTCCCGGCCGCGCCACTGGTGGACGTCGATCTGTGAGTCCGGGTGCGCGCGGGAGCCGATGGCCGCGCAGACGTCGTCGGCGGCAAGCAGCTTGTCGAGGTGGTCCAGCTCCTCGATGGGCGTGGCCAGGTCGGCGTCGGTGAGCAGGACGCGCCGCCCGTACGAGGCGAGCACGCCGCTGCGCACGGCGTGGCCCTTGCCGCGGTTGCGGGGGCTGGTTATGACGTGGATGCGGGGCTCTTCGGCGGCGGCCTCGCGGGCGACGCGGGCGGTGTCGTCGGTGGAACCGTCGTCGACGACGATCAGCTCCCAGGCGCCCCAGCGTTCGGGTTCGGCGTCGAGGTGGGCGCGGATGGCGTCGAGGGTGGGGCGCAGGCGGTGCTCTTCGTTGTACGCGGGTACGACGATGCTGAGGCCGATGTCGCCGGTGGTGGTGTCGGTTGTCGTGCTTGGCGAGGACGACTCGGGCTGCGGTTCGGGGTGCGGCTGCGGGCTCATGAGCCGATCCGTTCGTCCAACCGGTCCGCCCAGGAGAGCGACAGCTCGGTGTAGCCGCACAGCACGTCGCGCGCCTCGGTGATCTCGCCCCGGACGAGCGCGTCGACCAACTCCTCGTACCCGCTGAAGAGCCAGCGCCGGCAGTCCGTCTCGCCCTTGAGGTGGGGGACGGCGAACACCCAGGTCTGAACGCGCAACTGATGAAGGAAGTCGGAGATGTAGCGATTTGAGACTATCGTCCCGAGTTCATGCCAGAACCGCAGGTCGTAGCCGATCAGGATGTCGAGGTCCCCGCTGCGGGCGGCCCGGGCCGCCTCCTCGGCACGGCGCCGGACCGGCACGACCGCGCTGGCGTTCACCTGCGTACGCCCCAACCGCTCGGCGTGCTGGATGATCCCGTCGACGACCAGGGAGCGGGTCTCCACCATGTCCCGGTAGTCGGTGACGGAGAACTGGTGCACCCGGAAGCCGCGGTGCTGGTCGGATTCGAGCAGCCCCTGCGCGGAGAGGTCGACGAGGGCTTCGCGCACTGGCGTCGCGGAGACGCCGTACTGGTCGGCGATCTGCTTGACCGTGAACTCCTGCCCGGGCTGGAGGCGCCCGGCCAGCACCTCGTCACGCAATGCGTCCGCGATCTGTTGTCGCAGCGTACTGCGGGTGACAGAGGTGCTGCCGGGACCGGGCATCGATGGCTTCTCCTTCGCCAGGGGCTCCCGACACGATAGGCCAGCGAGGAGCACTCAGCGGATCACGGAGTTCGCGGGAGAGGGGAGCGGAGCGGTGGGCGAGGTCTTCGAAGCGGCGTACGGCGACGAGGTGGCCGAAGGTCCGCGTACGGCACCGGACCAACGGGCGACGGAGGTGCGCGCCGCGTACGCCGGGCTGCGGCAGATCCGGCAGGTCACGGGTGCGGTGCCGGCGGCGTGGGAGCGGAACCAGCCGGCGCGGGCGGTGGCGATCACGCTGGAGGCGGCGGGGTTCGCGCCGTCCGCGCTGGACGCGACGACCGGCGCGCGGTCCGCCACGGGCTACCGCGTCGCCCCCGGCGAACGCCCCGGCGTCGTCCGCGTGGACTGGCTGGGCGCCCCGGGCAGCGGCGCGGCGACCGAAACGGAGGAGAGGTTGCGGGAGTGCGCGGGAGTACTGGAGGAGGCGGGCGGCTGGGAGGTCCTGGCGTACCGGGCGGGAAGGGGAAGGTGGTTCCTGGAGGTGGAGGTACGGATGGCTCCGCGGGGCGGGAGGTGATGCGGCTCGCTCCGCGGAGCGCCGCGACTGCGGCGGGCTGCGGGCTGCGGGCTGCGGGCTGGCCGCGGTGTCCGGGGACCCCGGGGCCCTGGACCGTCTCGCCGTTTCCCTGCGGCGCGTTGGTCTCTGCGGCCTGGTGGTGGGCTTGTCGCGCAGTTCCGCCCCCTATGCCCAGAGGGCATGGGGGACCCCCAGCACCCTGACACACCCGCCGTAACACCGCGGGAGCACTGGTCTCCGCGGCCCGGTGAGACTTGCTCGCGCAGTTCCCCGCGCCCCTGTTTCGCTACCCCCGTCACTTGCCTGCGGGCTGGGGCAGGGGTGTTTAGGGGCGCGGGGAACTGCGCGACAAGCTCACCACCGGGCCGCGGAGACCAACGCGCCCGCAGGGAAACGGCGGGACGGTCCGGGGCCTGGGCCTGGGCCTGGGCCTGGGCCTGGCGGCAAGGCGCGGGCGACCGCCGGAAGCTGCGAGCCGCGCCGACTCCCGGCACAGCACGGCGCAGCCAACCGCACACGACCGGGCGGAATCGCGTCGAGTCCCTTGACCCCAGGGGCCGTTCGCGGTTGACGCCGCGCGCGGGTGACGGGCGGGCCGCGGGCGGCCCTCACCCGCAGCGCGCGAAAAGCCCCCGCGAGCAGCGACGTTCAGCGCGGCCGACCCGTACCGCACAGCCCCCGGTCGGCCGCCGCACTGATGTCCGCGCACCCCGCCGCCGCCCCGGGGGCGAGGAAGGGCAGACGTCGACGCCCGCGTTCCCGTCGGACGGTCGCACGCTGGCGTACGGAGCCGGGATCCACGGGGTCCGCCCGGTAAACACGGAGCCGACGCACTCCCCCGGCGCGCCCCTCCCGGCCGCAGGCGGACCGGGGCCGCCACCGATCTCCCCGTCCCGCGGACCGGAGTTGCAGGTCAGCACCCCGCACCCCACTTCCCGGGCGCCTTCGTCGGCGCCCCGGCGCGGCGGCGCGCGCGATGTGTGTCCGGACGGGCTGCGGGCCCGAGGGCGACGGGTGGCGCACGGCCTCTCCGAACGTGCCCTGCCGGACCGCCCGTTGACCGGGTCCGTCCCATTCCGCCCCCTCCGTCACATCGTGCCCGGACACGGCCCGTTGACACCGCCCGGAGAACACAGCCGCAGGAATCGTCGACTCGGTCCTGTCCCGGATGTCAGCATGTGCACCATGGCGAACATCCCGTGGGGCGCGAACGCCCCCGTCCCGACCGCGCCGTTGCGCCTGGCCGTGGGGCACGCGCTGTCCCCCGCGGTCCCGGCGTTCGACGCGCTCGTGCTGCTGCTCGACGCCGGCGGCACCACCCGCCCCGGCCGCGGCGACGTGGTGGCCGCGTCCCAAACCCCGCACCCTTCGGGCACGGTGGCGTACGCGGGTCGCACGGAAGGAAACGGTCAGGTCGCGGTCTGGCTGGACGTGAACCTGCCCGTCGTGGAGCCCGAGGTGCAGCGCATCGTGGTGGTCGCCGCGGTCGAGGGCACCGCCTTCGGCGCGGTGCCGGGGCTGTACGTACAGGTGCAGGGGTACGACGGGGTGCCCGTCGCCCGTTACGACGTGATGAACGCCACCACCGAGACGGCGATCGTGCTGGGCGAGCTGTACCGGCGCGACGGCGCTTGGAAGTTCCGCGCGGTGGGTCAGGGGTACGCCGGCGGACTGGCCGCCGTCGCGGCGGAGTTCGGCCTGCCGGGGGCGGCGTCCCGGTTCCTGTCCGCGGTGCCGGCGCCCCCGCCGCCCCCGCCCGCCTTCCAGGCTTCCGCGTACCAGCCCCAGGCCGCGTACCAGGCGCAGGTCGGCTACCAGCCGTCGAACGGCTACCAGCCGCAGGTCGGTTACGCGACGCAGGGCTATCTGGCGCCGGTGTCACCGCAGGTCGGGTCCCCGCGGCCACCCGTGCCCGGTCACTCGTACTCCCCCGGACACCGCATCATCGACCCCGTCGCGCCCGTGCACCTGCCCGAAGGGGCCGTGCCCGCGCAGGGGTACGCGCCCGCGGTCGACTACCAGCCCGCCGCCTACGACCACCAGCCGGCGGTGCAGAACGCACCCGCCGCGGACGACCCCTTCGAGCGCTTCCCCTCCTTCGCGCCGCAGACCGTGCACGGCCGCGGCTACGGCACGGTCGCCTTCCCCGAGGGCTTCGCCCGCGGTCCGGTGATCCTGGAGGCGACGTACAACAACGACGACTGGGTGAAGGTGCAGCAGCTCAACCTGCGCCGCGAGCCCGGCTACGACCTGCTGAGCGAGTCCGGTCCGGCGGTCCACAGCCGTGCGCCGGCCGTCGCCCCCGGCTCGTACGCCCTGTGCTTGAACGTTCTGGCGGGTGACGCGGACTGGACGGTCACCGCGCTGCCGGTGTCCGCGGCCCGCCGTCTGCTGCCGGGCCAGCCGGTGCACGGGGAGTCGTACGACGTACTCGCCTACGCGGGTCCGGACGCGGACCTGGAGGTGGCGATCGAGGACGCGCCCGGGATGGCCGGCGGCTTCATCACGCTGGTCGCCATGTCCCCGCACGACATCGACGAGCCGGCGGCGGACTTCGAGGGCGTGGAGTTCCTGCTGTCGGGGGCGACCGGGCCGTTCCGGCAGACGGTCCGGCTCCAGGGCGGTACGCGACTGCTGACCGTGCAGGCGACGGAGTGCCGCTGGTCGATCACCGTGCGGCCGACCCACTGACGGCCGGGACGCCGGGGCGCCGTGCGGGCGTCCCGGCGTCCCGGTCCCCTTTACGTACGGTCCCTCAGGCCACGTACCCGTCGGCTCAGAGCACGTACTCGTCGGCGACGGACAGCGCCGCGTCCAGTACCTCCAGGCCCTCCTTCGCCTCCGCCTCGCTGACGTTGCACGGCGGGACGACGTGCGTCCGGTTCATGTTGACGAACGGCCACAGCCCGCTCTCCTTGCAGGCCGCGGCGAAGGCGGCCATCGGCCGGTTCTGCTCGCCGCTCGCGTTGTACGGCACCAGCGGCTCGCGCGTCTCCCGGTCCCGCACCAACTCCAGCGCCCAGAAGACGCCCGTGCCGCGCACCTCGCCCACGCACGGGTGGCGCTCGGCGATCTCCCGCAGCCCCGGGCCGAGCACGGTCGCCCCGAGGTCGGCGGCGCGCTCCACGACCCGCTCCTCGGCCATCACCTCGATCGTGGCGACGGCGGCGGCGCAGGCCAGCGGGTGGCCGGAGTAGGTCAGCCCGCCCGGGTACGGCCGGGTCTCGAAGGTGGCCGCGATCTCCGGCGAGATCGCGACGCCGCCCAGCGGCACGTACCCCGAGTTCACGCCCTTGGCGAAGGTCAGCAGGTCCGGTACGACGTCGAAGTGCTCGGCGGCGAACCAGGCGCCGGTGCGTCCGAAGCCGGCCATCACCTCGTCGAGGACGAAGACGATGCCGTGGCGGTCGCAGATCTCCCGCACGCCGGCGAGGTAACCGGGCGGCGGGACCATGATTCCGGCAGTGCCCGGGATCGTCTCCAGGACGACCGCGGCGATCGTGCCCGGCCCCTCGAAGGCGATGGTGTCCTCCAGGTGCCGCAGGGCGCGCGCCCCTTCCTCCTCCTCGGTGCTCGCGTGGAACGGCGAACGGTAGAGGAAGGGCGCCCAGAAGTGCACGACGCCGGCGGTGCCGGTGTCCGACGGCCAGCGGCGCGGGTCGCCGGTGACGTTCACCGCGGTCTGCGTGCCCCCGTGGTACGAGCGGTACGCGGAGAGCACCTTGGGCCGGCCCGTGTGCAGCCGCGCCATGCGCACGGCGTTCTCCACGGCCTCGGCGCCCCCGTTGGTGAAGAAGATCTTGTCGAGGTCGCCCGGGGTGCGCTCGGCGATCATCCGGGCGGCCTCGGAGCGGGCCTCGATCGCGAACGCGGGCGCGAAGGTGGTGAGCTTCGCGGCCTGCGCCTGGATCGCGGCGACGACCTTCGGGTGCTGGTAGCCGATGTTCGTGTAGACGAGGGCGCTACAGAAGTCGAGGTAGCGCTTGCCGTCGTAGTCCCAGAAGTACGAGCCCTCCGCGCCGGCGACCGCGAGCGGTTCGATCAGGCCCTGGGCGGACCACGAGTGGAACACGTGGGCCCGGTCCGCGGCGCGTACGGCTGCGGCTTGGGCGGGGCCCTGGGCGGGCGGCGGGGGAGCGTCATGAGGGGTCATGGGCGCCAGGGTAGGCAGGGGCGGGTGGGCGCGGACACGTACACGTTGTCTGGGCTGCGGCGCCGGACAGCGGCGATCTGTCCACTGCGCGTGCGCGTGCGCTGCGCTGCGCTGTGCTGTGCGGGGTGAGGTGGTGCGGGTCACTCGCGGCCCGGGCAACCCCGCCGTTTCCCTGCGGGAGCGTAGGCCCCGTGTGCCCCGGTGGTGGGTCACCCGCGCAGTTCCCCGCGCCCCTAACCCCCCGTCGGTGCTCCGCAGACGAACAGCGGAGGTCAGCCACATCAGGGGCGCGGGGAACTGCGCGACAAGCCACCCACCGGGCCGCAGGGGCAACCACACCCGCGGGGAGACGGCGCGGGCCACACCGCCGCGGCCCGCACCATCGCACGCCGCAGCATTAGGGCTGGATCACCTCGATCACGAACATCTGGTTCTCCTTCGCCAGGGCGCAGTCCGACTGGACGATCGGCGCGCCCGCCGTCGTGCTCACGCCCCGCACGTCCAGGCACTTGTCCGCGAAGGTGCGGATCTCGTAGCCCTCGATGTTCTGCACCACCTCGAAGCGCTGGCTCGGCGCCGCGCCGCAAGGCGCGCCGACGACCCGCGCGCCGCTCTCCGTGCTCGCGCCCCGCACGTCCAGGCACAGCTCGGTGTCGAGGTTGCGGATCTGGAACAGCCGGCTGCCCGATGGCAGGAACTCGAACTGCTGGTTCGCCATCGACGAACAGCTCTCCTGCACCAGCGCCGGGTCCGCCGCCGCACCAGCCGCACCCGGCGTGCCCGCGCGCATCTCGAAGCACAGGTCCGCGAAGGTCTGGACCGCGTACAGCTCGGGCTGCGCCGCCTGTGCGCTCGGCCCAGTCAGGAGACCCGCCGCAACGGCTCCCGCCGCCGCCAGGGCCAACAGCGACTTCTTGCCCTTCTTGCCCGTCATGCCCGCACGCACCGCACGCATAGGAACACCTTTCGCAATCGCGGGCGACCCGTTCGCCCCGCCCGCAAAGTGTTCGTCCGCGCAGGACCAAGGGAAAGGCACGACCTGCGATCTTCCCGCCAACGGATGAACGATCGACCACCCCCTTAACCCCGGTCATATGAACAGACCTTCACACGGTCCTGACCAGGGCCGGCGAACGCACCGCGGGGATCGGCGCCTATCCTCGTTCCAGCCAGCAACGCGGGACGGGGTCGGGGAGATGCTGCGATGGAACAGCTTGCACCGGGTGATCCGACCCGAATAGGCGCCTACCGGCTGCTCGCCCGCCTCGGCGCCGGCGGCATGGGCCAGGTCTATCTCGCCCGCAGCAACCGCGGTCGCACCGTCGCCGTGAAGCTCGTACGGCCCGAACTGGCAGCGCAGGAGTCCTTCCGCGAGCGCTTCCGGCACGAGGTGACCGCGGCGCGCAAGGTCGGCGACGAGTGGACCGCGCCGGTGCTGGACGCGGACACGGAAGCCGCCGTTCCGTGGGTGGCGACGGCCTACGTCGCCGGGCCCGCGCTGAGTTCGGTGGTGTCCGGTGCCCACGGCCCGCTGCCGGAGCGCACCGTGCGCATCCTGGGGTCGGGCCTCGCGCACGCCCTGCGGTCGATCCACGGCGCGGGGCTGATCCACCGCGACCTCAAGCCGTCGAACATCCTCATCGGCATCGACGGGCCGCGCGTCATCGACTTCGGGATCGCCCGCGCCCTGGAGACCGCGACGGACTCGGGCCTGACGCGCACGGGCGCGATCGTCGGCTCCCCCGGCTACATGTCGCCCGAACAGGTGCGCGGCCAGCACGTCACGCCCGCCGCTGACGTGTTCTGCCTGGGGTCGATCCTGGCGTTCGCGGCGACCGGCCGGCTGCCGTTCGGCGCGGCGGACAGCAGCGGTCACGCGGTGATGTACCGGATCGCACAGGAGGAGCCGGACCTGACGGAGGTGCCCGAGGGGCTCGTCGAGCTCGTACGGGACTGTCTGCGCAAGGACCCCGCCGAACGGCCGGACGTGGCCGAGATCCTGGCGCGCACGGTGACGGAGCCGAGCGCGGAACCGTGGCTTCCGGGCGCGTTGGTGGCGGAGCTCGGCCGGCACGCCGTACGGCTGCTGGAAGTGGAGCACACCGGGCCCCAGCAGCGGGTCACGGCGGAAGCGGCGGCGGCGCACGCAGCCGCGGCCCACGCAGCGGCAGCCCACGCAGCGGCCGTTCAGGCGCCCACGCCGCCCACGCACGCGCACGCGTTGCCGCCCCGGGAGCCCACCGCGGTGGGCTCCGCGCCACCGGCCCCGCACCAGCCCCACGTCCCGCACCAACCGCACCAACTGCACCAACCGAACCAGCCGCGCCGGCCCCGTCGGCGGAAGGCGGCCGTCGCCCTGGTGGCCGTCGCCGCGGTCGCCGCCCTGGTCGGCGGCGTGCTGTACGCCTCGTACGCGGGCTCCGACGACGGGAAGGACCGGGCCCGGGGCCAGGACCAGGCGTCGCCGCGGCCGTCGGCGGGCGCCCCGGACGCGGGCAAGGGCGCGGACGGCGAGCCGGGCCCCGGCGTCGACGGCGGGGTCCCCGATGCGTACCTCGGCACCTGGCGCGCGAAATTCGAGTCCGCAACCGGGCAGAACGCCCGTACGATGACCATCACAGCCGGTTCGTCCGGCGAGAAGGTCATGGAGCTCACCGGTACGGGACCCGACTACAGCTGCACGTGGTCGGCGACTTTGAAGTCGGGTCGCACCCCCCTCGAACTCGGCCCCACGAAGGTCGAGTCCGGCGATCCGACGAAGTGCTCCCCGGGACAGTGGAGCCGTCTGGTGATGCCCGACGACGCCACCGTCATCCGGGAACTGGTCGGTTCCAGCGGGGCTCCGCTCCGCTACACCAAGCAGTAGCAGTCTCACCGGTCAGCACAGACAGCTCCGGGTGCACGGCCCGTGACCGTCCCCGTCTCCATCCCCGCCCCGTGACCATCCCCGTAAATTTCGCAACTCCGCTAGAAGGACCTGAAAGTGCACAGAACCCCCGTCCGCAGAGCGGCCGTCGCCGCGTCCGTCGTCTCCCTCAGCCTGGTGCTCGCCGCATGCGGCGGCGACGGCGGGGACGACAAGAAGGACGCCAAGGGCGACGCGAAGGACTCCTCGTCGGCCGCCGCGCCCGCGGCGAAGGCGCTGACGCAGGCCGAGCTGGAAAAGCTCACCCTGACGAAGACCGACCTCAAGGACCACGAGTTCAACACCCCGAAGGCGGCCGACCTCGCGAAGGCGAAGGGCGCCACCTCGGACAAGCCCGAGTGCAAGCCGCTGGCCGCGGCCCTCACCGAGGGCGCCCCGACCCCCGCCACCGCCGCGGTGATGCGCCAGATCATGCCGATGCCGGCGGGCGGCGCGTCCACCGGCGCCACGGAGGAGCAGAAGGCGGAGGCCGCGCTGAAGGCGCTGAGCACCCTGACCTTCACCTCCACCACGCTCAACTCGTACGAGGGCAAGGGCTCCGAGGACGCGCTGGCGGCCCTCAAGAAGGCGGGCTCTGACTGCGCCGCCGGCTTCAGCCTGACCGCGGCGGGCGAGACGACCAAGTTCACGAAGGTGGCGCCGGCGACGTACAACGGCGGGGACGAGGCGGTCGCCTACACCCTGACGATGGAGATGGACGGCAAGACCTCCGACACGCACCTGGTGACGGTCCGCAAGGGCGCGACGGTGGCGAACTTCTACACCCTGAGCTTCGGCGGCAAGACGGAGCAGCCGAAGGCGATCGCCGACGCGCAGGTGAAGAAGCTGGGCTGAGTGCGTCCCCGCTCCGGCAGCCGTCACAACACGGTTGCCGGAGCGGGAGCCTTCGACGCCTGCCGCGTCGCCCGGCCACCTCCAGGCCCGGCCATCCCCAGGCCAGTCCACTCCAGGCCAGTCCAGGCCAGATGTACGGCGTGATAGGCCCGAATATCACGAAGCGCCGCGACCCGTCCGTCCGTTCGAGTAAGAAGGTCACGGCAACCCCGTCGGCTGCACGCCGACCCGGGGCAAGGCCTCAGGCCGTCCCGCCTGCCACACCAGAACTCTCGAAGGAACCGAAGTGTCGAAGGTCCCCGTCCGAAGAACTGCCGTCGCCGCGTCCCTGATCTCCCTGAGCCTCGCCCTCACCGCCTGTGGCAGCGAGGACGAGAAGAAGGACGCCAAGGCCGTGGCGAAGGGCTCCCCGTCGGCCGCCGCGCCCGCGGCGAAGGCGCTGACCCAGGCCGAGCTGGAGAAGCTCGCCCTGACCAAGACCGACCTCAAGGACCACGACTTCAAGGCCCCGGAGCCTGGTGAGGCCCTGAAGCCGGGGAGCGCCGTCGCGGACAAGCCGGACTGCCGGCCCATAGCCGCAGCCGCCACCGAGGGCACTCCCGCCACCGCCGTCGCCCAGCTGACGCGCATGGTCATGCCGGTGCCGAAGACGGCCCCGACGCCCTCCGGCGCCTCGACGGACGAGAAGATCGAAACCGGGCTCAAGAACGCGGCCGACTCCCTCGACAGCGCCACCATGACCTTCACGACGCTCAGCTCGTACGACGGCACCGGCGCGGCGGACGCGATGGCGGCCCTGAAGAAGGCGGCCACGACGTGCGCCGACGGCTTCACCGTGACCGTGGAAGGCGACAAGACCAAGATGGCGAAGGTGACCCCGGCTGCGTACAGCGGCGGGGACGAGGCCCTCGCCTACACCCTGACGATGGACGTCGACGGCGAGCTCGCCGACACCCACCTGGTGACGGTCCGCAAGGGCGCGACCATCGCGAACTTCTACACCATGCCGATCGGCGAGAAGGCGACGCGGTCGACGGCGATACCGGACGCGCAGGTGAAGAAGCTGGGCTGAGTCCGGCCGATGACCAGGGCTGCGCCCGGGGCCTTCACCCCCTTGTCGGCCGCCGGGTTCACCGCCCCGTGGCCCCCGCCCCGGGCCACGCCCCGCGCCCCAACAGGTCCAGTACGAGCGCGGCGATGTTCCACGCGTCGTCCTCGCCCCGGTGGTGCCGGCCTTCGAGCGGCAGGCCGGCGATCTGCAGCGCCTGGGCCATGCCCGGCTTGCGGCGCAGCCCGTACGCCTCGGTGAAGACGGCCTTGGCGTTGGTGTGCAGTCGCTCCGTGGGGTATCCGAAGGGGTACGCGACCGAGTCGGCGCGGCTCTGCCGGGCGAACTGCCGGCGGTCGTACTCGCCCCAACTCGCCCAGGGACGCACCCCCGCCCCGTACTCCTCGACCAGCGTCCGACACGCCTGCGCGAAGCTCACGCCCCGCGCCACCTCGTCCTGCGTCAGCCCGGTCAGCTCTCGGCAGAACTCACTGACCGTCGACCGCTCGGGCCGGACCAGGATGCGGTGCCGGGACGCGCGGCGACGCTCCCGGACGTCGACGACCGTGAGGCCGATCTCGATGACCTCGCTCACCGAACCGGGCGGCGGCTGCCCCTCCCAACAAGTGGCTTCGACGTCGATGACGTTGAGGAGCGCGGCGGCGGTTCGCATGGGCCGAGGGTAGGGCGACGGGGGCGGGCCCGGCATCCGGGTTTCGCCAGCCGCGCGACGCGGGCCGCAGACTGCCGGCCGCACGGCGATGCACCGGCCCCCAGTCCGTGGACCGGGAGGCCGGTGTTCGGTCAGACGGGGCCTCAGGAGGCGACGAGGGACGCGTGCGTCCGGTACTCGCGCGGCGAGAGGCCGTACACCGCGCGGAACGTGCGGGTGAAGACGGCCGGGTGGGAGAAGCCCCAACGGGTGGCGATCGCGTGGATCGGGCGGTGCGACTCCATCGGGTCGGCGAGGTCGCGGCGCGCGGCGTCCAGGCGTTCGTGGCGGATGAATGCGGCGACGGTGTACCCGTGGTGCTGGTACACCCGCTGTAAGTGGCGGGTGGACACGTGGTGTGCCGCGGCCACCGCGTCAGGGCAGAGATCGGGGTCTTTCAGGTTCTGACGGACGAATTCCTGGGACCTCTTGAACAGGCTCGACTGGTGGTAAGCGGGCATGTTGTAGAGCTTCTGGAGCATCGTTTCTTTCCCCCTGTTTGGGCGAGCTGCCACACCTCTGTGTGGGTTGGACAGCGCCCGGAGGGAAATCTAACCGTGTGGCATCCCTTTTGGGGTCGCGGAGCCTGTCCGGGACGCGTCCCGGACAGAGCTGCGTCCCAGGTCGAATAGGTTGAAGCGGCGTTACGCAGGGGCAATGCGTGTACGAGGCAGCCGGCGCCCGACCGGCGCGCGGACCGGGGCAGGAGGCGGGCGCCGGCACCAGGGGCGACTACTGGGACGTAACTTGCCCGGTTCGGGGTGCACCCGGCCCGGGTTCGGACACCGCGGCTGCACGGCCGCCTACTCCAAATCCACCTACTCCAAATCCAGCGGGAGCAATTGCTCCGTGAGCAGCCGGCGGACCCGCGCCGCGCGGCCCGGGCCGGCGAGCCAGGAATCCAGGAGTCGCCAGCCGTGGAAGTAGCCGAGGACGTACAGGGCCATCCCCGTGGCCCGCAGGGTGGCCAGCGCCGCGGGCGTCTCCGCTTCGGACAGCAGCGCCCAGCGGGACAGATAGGCGGCCAGTTCGGCGTCCGGGCGGCCCTCGGCGGCCAGGAACGCGGTGTTGGCCCAGGCGCCGAACAGCATGTTCTGGGCGCGGTGGACGGCGGCGAAGTCGCTGCCGTCCGATGCCATGCCCTGGGGCGCCAGCACGTGGTCGGTCAGCCATGCCTGGGCCTGGTCGTCGGGGAAGGCGATGCCCTGCGCGTGCAGGCCGAGCCCTTCGCTGACGACGAAGCTGGGACCGAGCATGAACCGGACCTGTTGGTCGAGGAAGCCCCGTTCCTCGACCAACAGGCGTTCCTTGAGGAGGGATTCGGCGATGTGCCCGGGGTGCCCCTCGTGGGCGACGACGTACAGCAGGTCGGCCAGGTTGAACGGCAGGTCGCGGTTGATGTGCAGGGTGGAGCACACCCCGCCCTCGTACTCGCCGGCCGCCCGGAACGCCACCCCGGACACCAGCCGGCAGCGCACCGTCTCCTGCGCCGGCAGCGGTACGAGCGCGCCGGTGCGCCGGCGGGTCTCGGCGACTGCCGCGTACACGAGGGAGGGAAGTCGGCCCAGTTGGTCCGCCGGCAGGGTGTGGGCGCTCTGCCAGGCGTGCAGCCGCTCGGCAAGGGAGCCCGCGCCGCGGGGCAGTGCGGCGTCCAGCAGGGCGTGCGCCTGCTCGAACAGGTCCTCCGGCAGCCACTGCACCGCGATGCCCAGGCACTCGCGGGCGTACTCCGGCAACGGCAGCTCCACGCCCGTCAGCCGCCCGGCGACCGCCCGCACCGCCCGGACCTGGGCGGCCAGATACCTGGCGCGGTCGGGTGGGAAGGGCAGCCGCGCCAGCAGCGCGTCGGCGTCCTCGACCAGCCGCCCGGCCGGAACCGGCCCCTCCCGCCCCTCCCGCTCCACTTGCGCCCGCCACTCCTGCGGGCCCCGGTAGATGAGCACCGTCCCCGTGGCGCTACCGCCCATCCGTCCGTTGACGCGCAGCGCCAGCAACGCGTACTCGCGCAGCCACTCGTCAGGTGTCACCAGAATCCCTCCTTCGTCTCCTGCGGTCTCCCTTGCAGCGGCGAAGCTAGTCGTACGGTTTTCCGTACGCCGTACGAAAGGAGCGCGGCAGTGCCCCGACAACGACCTTCCGCCGTCTGGTTCGCCGACGAACCCGCCCGCAAGCCCCGGCTGACCAGGGAGCGGATCACCACCGCCGCGGTCGCGCTGTTGGACGCCGAGGGGGTGGAGGGGCTGTCCATGCGACGGCTCGCGGCCCGTCTGAACGCCGGCACGATGTCGCTGTACGAGTACGTGGGCAGTCGCGAGGACGTACTCGACCTGGCCGTGGACGCAGCCGTCGGCGAGATCGAACTCGACGACGACCAAGCGCCCTGGCGCGCCGCCCTGACCCGGCACATGACCCGCAGCCGACGGGTGATGCGCCGGCACCCCTGGCTGCCCGTCCTGATGGCCACCCGCCCGCTGCTCGGTCCGCTTGCCCTCGCCCGCTCGGAACGGGTGTACGCCCTGCTCCACGGGGCCGGCCTGGACGGCCCTCGCCTGACCAGCGCCGTCGGCGCCCTGACCTACTTCGTCCAGGGCTTCACGAACGCGGAGAACGTATGGCGCACCCGACAGCGCGACCCCGCTGCGGAGAACGAACTGCGGCGCCAGGCCCAGGAGTACCTCGACCGCCGGGCCGAACTCCACCCCACGCTCGCCCGGCACGCCGCATTGGACGACGCAGACTTCGACGAGTCCTTCCGACTCGGCCTGGAAACCGTTCTCGACGGAATCGCGCCGCACGTTCCCCACGCTTGACCTCAAGATTGGTTGAGGTCATAGCGTCCCGGTCATGAGTATGGAGACCACGGCCTGGACGCAGGCATACCGAGCGATGCACGCCGAACAGGACCGGCGTCCCTAAGGACGTTCAGGTTCCAGGCATCCTGATTGGCCGAGTCTGAGGTCTTCGGTCCCGTACGCCAGCCGCATGAGGCGAGCTCCGCCATCTGACGCAGCCTCACTTGCGTGTGGGCCCCGCGTGAAAGGGAGCCAGTCCGAGAACGGCATGGAGGTCCATCGGTACGCGTGACACCCTGGTAACCCTTTTGAGCGCCAGAATGCACGGGGGTTGACGGGCCATGGGTTACACGATTCCCGAGGGCGTCGACACGATGTTGGACGTCGTGGGCGTGGGGTGGCCGAACGTCGACGAGGACGCGTACCGCGACATGGCGGACGCGCTGCGGGAGTTCGCCGACGACGCGGACGACGACGCCGGCGCCGCCCACGGACACATCCAGCGCCTGCTGTCGACGGGCCAGAGCGAGTCACTGACCGCACTGGACAAGCACTGGAAGAAGGTCCAGGGGAAGAACAAGGACCTGGCGGGTGCCGCCCGCATCATCGCCGGCGCGCTCGACCGGGTCGCGGACATCATCGTGGCGCGGAAGATCGCGGCCGTCGGAGAGTTGGCGGACCTGTGCGCCACCGTCGGCATCGCCCTCGCCGCCGCCCCCTTCACCAT
>NZ_JBEYTZ010000029.1:0-117183 GCF_040643215.1 Streptomyces sp. NPDC047315
GCAATGGCTCCACACCTACAATCACCACCGCGGACACACCGCACTCGCGGGCAAACCACCCGCCAGCCGCGTCCCCAACCTCACAGGGCAATACAGCTAGGTCGTGTCCGCAAAGTCCCGCGCGCGTTCCTGCGTCTCTTGACGTAGCCGCCGTTTCTCTGAGGGAGCGTTGGTCTCCACTGGCCGGTGGTGGGCTGTTCGCGCAGTTCCCCGGGCCCCTAAATGCCTCCGTCTCAGCCCGCAGACAAACGACGGGGGCAGCAAATCAGGTGGCGCTGGGGCCCCCACGCCCTCTGGGCGTAGGTGGGGGTGCCCCCGTGCCCGCAGGGCACAGGGGGAGGAACTGCGCGAACAAGCCCCACCGGGAAGCGGAGACCAACGCTCCCGCAGGGAAACGGCGAGTGCGTCAGACGCACGGCGCCCCACGCGCCACGGGTGGGGCAAGCGCGGCGCGGCGCACGGCGCTAGGGACTAAGCGACGTGTTCGCGCCAGCGGTTGGTGATGGGGAGGCGGCGGTCCTTGCCGAAACCCTTCGCCGAGATCTTCGTACCCGGCGGATACTGCCGCCTCTTGTACTCCGCCGCATCCACCATCCTCAACGTCCGCGCCACCAGCTCCTCCCCGAACCCCGCCGCCACGATCGCCTCCTTGCCCTGGTCCCGGTCCACGTACAGCTCCAGCAGCCGGTCCAGGACGTCGTAGTCCGGCAGGGAGTCCGTGTCGACCTGGCCGGGGCGGAGTTCCGCGCTGGGGGGCTTGGTGATGGACGCCTCCGGGATCGGCGGGGTCTGACCGCGCTCCCGCGCCGCCGCGTTGCGCCACTCCGCGAGGCGGTACACCGCCGTCTTGTAGACGTCCTTGATGGGGCCGTACGCGCCGACCGAGTCGCCGTACAGCGTCGAGTAGCCCACCGCCAGCTCGGACTTGTTGCCAGGCGCGAGGACGATGTGGCCCTCCTGGTTGGAGAGCGCCATCAGCAGGGTGCCGCGCAGCCGCGACTGGAGGTTCTCCTCGGCGAGCCCGGTGAGGCCCAGCGCGCCCATGTACGCGTCGAACATCGGCTCGATCGGCACGGTTCGGAAGTTGAGCCCGGTGCGGCGGGCCAGTTCGGCGGCGTCGCCCTTGGAGTGCTCGGAGGAGTACTTCGAGGGCATGGAGACGCCGTACACGTTCCCCGCCCCCACCGCGTCGCACGCGATCGCGGCGACCAGCGCCGAGTCGATGCCACCGGAGAGCCCGACCAGCACCGAGCGGAAGCCGTTCTTCGCGACGTAGGCGCGCAGCCCCACCACGAGGGCCGAGTACACCTCCTCGTCGTCGTCGAGCCGGTCGGCGTATCCGCCGGTCAGCTCCGGCTCGTACGCCGGCACCGGCTCCTCGCTGATCACGACGTGGTCGACGCGCAGCCCGTCGTCGACGACTCCCGACGGCGCCTCGCCAGCCGCCGGCAGCTCCAGGTCGAGCACCACGCAGCCCTCCGCGAACTGCGGGGCCCGTGCGACGACCTCGCCCGCCGCGTCCACCACGATCGAGTCGCCGTCGAAGACGAGCTCGTCCTGGCCGCCGATCATCGCGCAGTACGCCACCGTGCACCCGGCCTCCTGCGCGCGCTTGCGCACCAGCTCCAGCCGGGTGTCGTCCTTGTTGCGTTCGTACGGCGACGCGTTGATGGAGACCAGCAGCCCCGCCCCGACCGTCCGGGTGGCCGGCACCCGGCCGCCCTCCTGCCACAGGTCCTCGCAGATCGCCAGCGCCACGTCCACGCCGCGCACCCGGACCACGGGCAGGGTGTCGCCGGGGACGAAGTAGCGGAACTCGTCGAAGACGCCGTAGTTGGGCAGGTGGTGCTTGGCGAAGGTGAGCACCACCTCGCCGCCGTGCAGCACCGCCGCCGCGTTCAGCGGGGCGCCCGCGGGCCGGCCGTACGCCGGCCGGGCGCTCTCGCTGCGGTCGAGGTAGCCGACGACGACCGGCAGCCCGCCGAAGCCCTCGTCGGCCAGGCGCACCGCCAGCTCGCGCAGCGCCGCCCGGGAGGCGTGTACGAAGGAGGAGCGCAGGGCCAGGTCCTCGACGGGGTAGCCGGTGAGCACCATTTCGGGGAAGGCGACCAGGTGCGCGCCCTGCTCGGCGGCGTGCCGGGTCCAGCGCACGATCGCCTCGGCGTTGTGGGCGAGGTCGCCGACGGTTGCGTCGATCTGGTTCAGGGCGAGACGAAGTTGGGGCACGGCGCCAGTCTAATCGTCTTTCTGACGCGATGTCCTGGCGGCCGGGTGCGGAGCGCCCGGTGGGAGCGGTCCGCACCCGGCCGCCGGAGTCCTACTTCCGGTAGCCCAGCACGGTCATCATGCCGGCCTCCGCGTGGTACACGTTGTGGCAGTGGATCATCCACAGGCCCGGGTTGTCGGCGTCGAAGTCCACGGTCAGCGTGGCGTTCGGCAAGATCACCGCGGTGTCCTTGCGCGGGCCGTTCGCCACGTTCGCCAGGCCGAAGGTGTGGCCGTGCAGGTGCAGCGGGTGCCACATCCCGGTCGGGTTGCTGAAGACCAGTCGCACCCGTTCGCCCGCCCGGACCTCGTGCCGCTGGTCGGGCGAGTACGGCTTGCCGTCGAAGGCCCAGTCGTACTTGGCCATCCCGCCGGAGAGCTTGATCTTGATCTCCCGGTCGGGCTTCCTGGCGGGCAGCGCGACGGAGGCGTCCGCCCGCAGCTTGTCCGCGGTCAGCACCCGCTTGGTGAGCTCCGCGGGGCGCACCGTGGCCGCCGGCGCGGCCCCGCTGCCGGTGCGCAGCACCGCCAGCGCGGTGGCGTCCTTGCCCTCGGCCAGCGCGACCAGCGGGAAGACGCCGTCGCCGGCGGTCACCAGCACGTCGTACCGCTCGCCCATGCCCAGCAGCACGGCGTCCGTCTTCGCGTGCTGGACGGGGAAGCCGTCGGTGTGGGTCACGGTCAGCTCGTGCCCGCCGAGCGCGACGCGGAAGGCGGTGTCCCCGCCCGCGTTGACGATCCGCAGCCGGATCCGCTCGCCGGGCTTGGCCGCGAAGGTCGCCGGGTCCTGCGGCGTACGGCCGTTCACCAGGTAGTGCGGGTACGCCACGTCACCGGCGTCCCCGCCCAGCAGGTCGCTCTTCGCGCCCATCATCATCCGCGACGGCCCCTCGGGGCCGGGGGACTCGACGGTCATCGAACCCATGCCGTGGCCCTCGTGCCCGCCGCCGGACATGCCCTTGCTGAGCTCCTTGAGCACCGCGTCCGGGGTGGAGCCCTCGATGCCGTCGACCCAGTCGTCCAGGACGACGGTCCACTCCTTGTCGTACTTCAGCGGCTCCTTCGGGTCCTCGACGACCAGCGGCGCGTACAGGCCGCGGTCCTGCTGGACGCCGGAGTGGGGGTGGAACCAGTACGTGCCCGGGTGCGGCACGGCGAAGCGGTACTCGAAGGAGCCGCCGGCCTTGATCGGCTTCTGGGTGAGGTCGGGGACCCCGTCCATGTCGTTGCGCAGGGCCAGCCCGTGCCAGTGCAGGGAGGTGGACTCGGGCAGGTTGTTGGCGAGGGTGAGGGCGAGGGTGTCGCCCGCGGTGACGCGGACCTCCTGGCCGGGCAGCCGGCCGTCGTACGCCCAGCTCTTGACGGCGAGGCCGCCGCCGAGGTCGAGCGTGGCGGCCGTGGCCGTCAGCTTGACCTTGCGCTCGGGGCCGCCGCGGCGCTTGGCCTCGGCGTCCTGGACCTCCTTGCCGTCGGGCTCGACGAACCCTGCGGGCCCGGCCTTCGCGCCGCCCCCGCCGCCGGTGTGCCCGGCGTGGCCGCCGCTGCCGCCGTCGGAGCTGGAGCAGGCCGCCAGGACGCCCGTCCCGGCCACGGCGAGCGACGCTCCGAGGACGGAGCGGCGTGTGATGTGAGTGGTCATGATGCAAGCACCTCGTGCTGTGTGAAGTCGGTGGCAGCCGGTCCGTGTACGGGCCAGGGCCGGCCGAAGTCGTGCGGATCCGTCGCGCTTGCCGCCCCTCGGGCGGCACGCACGCTCCTAGATCCGCAGCACCGACAACTGCGCGAGGCGTATGCGCTCGGGCGGTGGCCCGGCCCGCGTCTCGGGCAGGGCCGCACTGACGGACCGCAGCCGGGCGGCGACGTGGCCGGCCCGGCGCCGCAGCCACGCGGCGGCGGCCACGAGCAGGGCCAGGCCGAAGGCGCCGAGGACGGCGAGGCACACGAGCGTGGGGTCCATGACGCCGGGCTCGGGCGCGGCGTCCTGTACGACGGGCGGGGCGGCGCGGTCCGTGCCGTGCGCCGCGGGGCCGGTCCCGTGCCCGGCGGGCGCCGCGTGCGCGGTGGCGCTCGGCCCCGGGCCGGAGTGCCCCGAAGCGGGGTGGCCGACGGTGTGCATCGTGGTGATGCCGAACAGCAGCGCGAGGAACAGCAGGAGCTGTCCCCTCCGCGTGCCCGAACGCTTCACCATGATCCGCATCTTACCCCCACCGGGTATCCGTCCGAGAGGGTCGGTCACGGGTGGGCGATCATGGGGTGATGATCGCCGCCGCCCTCATAGCCATCGGCGCCCTGGCCTACACCGCCTGGGTGCTCGAAGTCGTCCTGTCGACCGGGCTCGACCCGATCAGGACGTACGTCAGCGAACTCGCGGCGGCCGACCAACCGCTCGGCGGACTCTTCCGCGCCACGGACCTCGCCGCCGGCTCCCTGGTCCTCGTCGGGGCGGTCTGGGCGCTGGCGCGGACGCCGCGCCGGACGTGGGCGCTGATCGGCTGGGGCGGGGTGGCGCTCTTCGGCGCCGCGACCGCCGTCGACTCCCGACTGCCGCTGAGCTGCACGCCCACCGCGGACCCCGAGTGCGCCGCCCGCGAGACCGCGGGCCTGGTGCCCGCCACCCACACCGCGCACGCCGTGAGCAGTTCGCTGGCGATGACGGGCGCGCTGATAGGGATCGTGGGGCTCACGGTGGCCGCGCGGCGGTACGGCTGGTGGCCCGAACTGGCCCGCTTCGGGCCCCCGCTGGTGGTGCTGGAGCTGATCGCGACCGCTTGGACCCTGGCGTCGGTCGCCGCCTTCGAAGCGGGCCGCGGCACCTGGGCCCTCGGTGCGGGACAGCGCCTGCAAGTGCTCCTCGTGGCAGTCTGGTTGGGGCTGCTCGCCCTCTCGATGGCGCGGGCGCCGATGGAGTCGAGGGCGGTGGCAGGGTGAAGTTCGTCAGGGTCGCCGGCGTGGCGCACCACGTGGTCGTCGAGGGCACGGGGCCGGTCTGCGTGCTCAGCGCGGGGCTCGGGCTCGGCTGGTTCGACTGGGACCCCGTCGTGCCGCTGCTCGCCCCGCACCGCACCGTCGTCCGCTTCGACCGCCCGGGGCACGGGCTCAGCGCCGCCGCGGACGAGCCGCCCACGGCGGCGGGGGAGGCCCGGCGCATCGCCCGGCTGCTCGACGCGCTCGGCCGCCGCGACGGGCCCGTCACCGTCGTCGGCCACTCCATCGCCGGGTTCCACGCGGAGGCGTTCGCCCGGCTGTACCCCGACCGTACGAACGGGGTCGTCCTCGTCGACTCCAGCGTCGAGGAGCAGGCCCGCACCCCCGCCGCGCCCCGCGCCCGTACGGCGGTGGCCCGGGCCGCGGCAGCGGTGCTGAGCGCGGCCGGCGTCCCCGCGACGTTCGGGCCGCCGGCGCGCCGTCTCGCGGTCCGCCTCTCCCGCGCCGACGGCGCCGATCCCGCCCCCGCGGACCTCGTGCGCAGCGTCTACGGGACCTCGCGCGTCCTGCGCGGCGCGCTGCTGGAGAACGCGCACTACCGGGACGTCGCGGCGCAGTTGCTGGCGCTGCGGGAGCGGCATCCGCTGCCGGTGGACGCGTGCGTCGCGGTGCTGGCGGCGACGGCGGGGGGTCGGCGCTGGACCACGCGCCAGCGCGAACTCGCGCTCCTGCTCGGAGCGCGCTTCGAGGAGGTCGTCGGTGCGGGCCACCTCCTGATGCTGGACCGCCCCCAGGCGGTGGCCCGCGCAGTGCTGAGGATGTCTTAACGAGCGCGCCCCCGCCGCGCCGCGCCCTGCGTCCCTGACATGCCCGCCGTTCCCCTGCGGGAGGCGCTGGTCTCTGCGACCCGGTGGTGGGCTTGTCGCGCAGTTCCCCGCGCCCCTGTTTCGCTTCGCCCGTCATTTGCCTGCGGGCTGGGCCAAGGTCTTCAGGGGCGCGGGGAACTGCGCGAACAAGTCCCACCGGGCCGCAGGTACCAGCGCTCCCGCAGGGGAACGGCGGGTTTGCCAGGGGCGCGGGGAACTGCGCGAACAAGCCTCACCGGGCCGCAGACACCAACGCATCCGCACGGGAACGGCGCCGTCGTCCGGGGCGCGGGCAGTCGCAGGAGGCGAGGCGCCCGGGGCTAGCCTCGGGCGTAGACGCGTTCCATCCACGCCGCGAGCTGCTCGTCAGACAGGTGCTGCGCCAGATCCGCCTCGCTGATCATCCCGATCAGCCGCTTGTTCTCGATCACCGGCAGCCGCCGGATCTGGTGCACCTCCATCTCCTGGAGCACCTCGTCCACGTCCGAGTCGGAGTCGATCCACCGGGGCGTGCCCTGCGCCATGTCGCCCGCCGTGACCTGCGCGGGGTCATGGCCCAGCGCGACGCAGCCGACGACGATGTCGCGGTCGGTGAGGATGCCGCAGAGGCGTTCCCGGGAGTCCGCGATGGGCAGCGCGCCCACGTCCAGCTGACGCATCAGCTGCGCGGCCCGGTCGAGCGTTTCGTGCGCCGGGATCCACTGTGCCCCGGCGTGCATGATGTCCTTCGCGGTGGTCATGGCGTTCGGTCCTCCTGACGGCCGACGGCGGCCCGACGCCCACGTGACGGCCGGACCCGTACGCCACTTCATGGTCGGCGGACGGCCGCCCGCAGGCGACCGGTGTAGGCCAAACGGGTGAACGCGGGCGGGCCCGCGCCCGGGTTGTGGGGGCGCGGAGCCCACCACAACCCCCGCGGGCGACCTCAGGTGCGGGGCTGCGCGCCCCGCTTCTTCAGGAGGTTCACCATCAGTTCCACCTCCGACTGCTGCCCCGTGACCATGCCCTTCGCCAGCTCCTGCTCGGCGCCGGGCACGCACAGGTCCACACAGCCCTGGGCCATGGCGACCCCGCCGTTGTGGTGCGTGATCATCAGCTGGAGGTACTCGACCTCCGCGGCCTTGCCGCTGAGCTTCCCGAGCTGCTCCAACTGCTCGGAGGTGGCCATGCCGGGCATCAGCGCGTCCCCGGCCGGGGCGCCGTGGCCGGCGTGGTCGCCGCCCTCCTTCGCCATCCACTCCATGGGCTCGCGGTCCGTCGCGACCTGCGACAGGCCCCACATGTCCAGCCAGCCCTGCATCATGCCGCGCTGGTTGGCCTGGGTGTTGATGATGTCGTACGCCAACCGGCGCACGTCCTCGTCCTGTGTGCGCTCGCGCACGATGAACGACATCTCCACCGCCTGCTGGTGGTGGACGGACATGTCGCGGGCGAACCCGGCGTCCGCGGAGTCGGACGCGGGCGCCTTCGGCCCCCCGTCGCCGTCGCCCGCGGAGGCCACCGTCGCCGCCCCGGCGAAGAGCAGCGCCAGCACGACCGCGGCGACGGCCACCCAGTGCGTACGGGTCATGGTGCTCACTTGCCGGTCACTCCGCCCGCGCACGAGGCGCCCTTCTCCGGGGTCTGCTCACCGAGGACGTACTTGTTGAAGAACTTCTCCACCCGCTCGTCCTTCGCGGAGTCCACCGTCAACTGCTTGCCCCATGCGGTCAGCATGATGGCGCCCGCCTGGTCCTTGTAGGGGCTGATCAGGGAGTACGGGGTCTTCTTGACCTTCTTCTCCAGGGTGGCCTTGTCCTCGTCGGACACCTTGTCGGTGTAGGTGACCCAGACCGCGCCGTGCTCCAGCGAGTGCACCGCGTTCTCGTTGGGCACGGGCTCCTTGTAGACCTTGGCGTCGCAGTTCATCCACGCCTGGTGGTGGTCGCCGCCGACGGGGGGCTTCTCGGGGTAGCTGACGGCGCTATCGACGTGGTTGCGGCCGAGCTTCTTCGCGTCCCACGTCTTCTCGCCGGTGATCGGGTCCTTGCGCGCGGCGACCTTCTGGGCGTCCTCTTCGTTCTCGTTGTTGATCACGTAGACGCCGAAGCCGACCAGACCGGCCACCACGATGCCGCTGATGCCGATGGTGATGATGCGGTTCCGCCGCTCGCGCGCCGCCTCGATCTTGCGCATCGCCTCTATTCGGGCGCGGCGGTCGTGGGCGGCGGCGTTCTTCGATGAGGGCCGGGAGGTCTTACGGGAAGCCATGGGAGTGCGTCCTTCGTCGTGGGGTGATCGCCTTGCCAAGAGGCTGCGACCTTCGGGGAGTTCGGGCAAGGGTGCGAGGGCACGTGGGTGCCGGGACGAGTCCGAGACGCGCTCTAGGCCCTCTCTTGCGGATCTTGCTGGGCTCGCGTGCCCTGGTGCCGCACCTCGCTGCGTTGTCGTCGGTCGCCAATGCTCCGCATTGACTCCCTCCTCCGCCTTGCGATCCACGACACCAGACCCCGCTCACTCTTCCAGCCTGATCCGGAAGAAAGGCCCTAGGTCCGGAGCACCTGAAGGACGTGCAGGTCGGGGGCGCGTGCAAGGGCGTCCGAGTGCGGACGCCCGCCGCCGTGGGCGGGCCGCTGCGGCTCCGCGGGCAGTTCCCCGGCGAGGGGTGGGGCGTCGAGCGGGGGCGCGGTGAGCACCGCAGGGCCGATCGCGGGCCGCAGCCCGCACGTACCGTCGTCGTACGGACAGGAGTACGTCGGCACGGCGCGGTCCACGTCGAGGGCGTGCCCGTCGGCGGGGGCGCTCAGACAGAGGAAGAGCGCGCCGAGGAGCGTCGCCGCGGCACTCAGCAGTGCCACGGGACGCGTGGTGCGCGCGAGGCGGCCGAGCCGTTGACCCCCCATGTCCGCAGATCGTAGCGAGCGCATCCGTCCGGTACCTCATACGGGGCGGTAATCGGTCCGTCACACCGGCCGCCGCGGTGGCCTCGGACTCGTCTCACGGGGTCCGCTGGCACACAATGGGGCTCAGTCGGGGGTTCGCAACGTGCCGGAAACCCGTGGATGCGATGCTCCGGGAAGCAGGTCTGGCTCGGCCGGCAAGGATTGGGTGGAAGTGGAAATGGACAAGCAGCAGGAATTCGTGCTCCGTACGCTGGAGGAGCGCGACATCCGCTTCGTGCGCCTGTGGTTCACCGACGTGCTGGGATTCCTGAAGTCCGTGGCCGTCGCCCCCGCCGAGCTCGAACAGGCATTCGATGAAGGGATCGGCTTCGACGGCTCGGCCATCGAGGGCTTCGCCCGGGTGTACGAGTCCGACATGATCGCCAAGCCCGACCCCGGCACCTTCCAGATCCTGCCGTGGCGCGCGGAGGCCCCCGGCACGGCCCGGATGTTCTGCGACATCCTGATGCCCGACGGCTCGCCGTCCTTCGCGGACCCCCGCTACGTCCTCAAGCGCATCCTCGCCAAGACCTCGGACCTCGGCTTCACCTTCTACACCCACCCCGAGATCGAGTTCTTCCTGCTGAAGGAGAAGCCCACCGACGGCAGCCGCCCGGTCCCAGCGGACAACTCCGGCTACTTCGACCACACCCCGCAGAACGTCGGGATGGACTTCCGCCGCCAGGCCATCACCATGCTGGAGTCCATGGGCATCTCGGTGGAGTTCAGCCACCACGAGGGCGCCCCCGGCCAGCAGGAGATCGACCTGCGGTACGCGGACGCGCTGTCCACCGCGGACAACGTGATGACCTTCCGCCTGGTGATGAAGCAGGTCGCACTTGAGCAGGGCGTCCAGGCCACCTTCATGCCGAAGCCGTTCAGCGAGTACCCCGGCTCCGGGATGCACACCCACCTCTCGCTCTTCGAGGGCGACCGCAACGCCTTCTACGAGTCCGGCGCCGAATACCAACTCTCCAAGGTCGGCCGCTCCTTCATCGCCGGACTGCTGCGCCACGCCGCCGAGATCTCCGCCGTCACCAACCAGTGGGTCAACTCCTACAAGCGCATCTGGGGCGGCTCGGCCCGCAGCGCCGGCGCGGGCGGCGAGGCCCCCTCGTACATCTGCTGGGGCCACAACAACCGCTCCGCGCTGATCCGGGTGCCCATGTACAAGCCGGGCAAGATGGGCTCCTCGCGCGTCGAGGTCCGCTCCATCGACTCCGGCGCCAACCCCTACCTGACGTACGCGGTGCTGCTCGCCGCCGGCCTGCGCGGCATCGAGGAGGGCTACGAGCTGCCGCCCGGCGCCGACGACGACGTCTGGGCCCTGTCCGACGCCGAACGCCGCGCGATGGGCATCGAGCCGCTGCCGCAGAACCTGGGCGAGGCGATCTCCCTGATGGAACGGAGCGAACTGGTCGCCGAGACGCTGGGCGAGCACGTCTTCGACTTCTTCCTGCGCAACAAGAAGCAGGAGTGGGAGGAGTACCGCTCCGAGGTCACCGCGTTCGAGCTGCGCAAGAACCTTCCTGTGCTGTAGCCGTCCGGGCGTCCGGGCCGAGCCCGGACGCCCGGTGCGACGTCCTGGGTGCGGAGGTCCAAGTTCCGTAAGTGGACGATTGCTTGGGTTCCGCGGGAACAGCGGTCGGAAGGCGTCGTCGAATGGTCTAATCCAGGTGCTGATCCCTCCCGCACGAGCACACGCCCCCGACTCCAACCGCTGACTCCAACCTCCGATTCCGATTCCGAGGACGGTTCCGATGAGCGCCGACGCACGTGAGGTCGACTCCGGCGAGCAGAGCCCTGCAGGGGGCGGTGGCGGCGGCAGGATCGACACCAGTCGGGCCCACCCCGCCCGGGTCTACGACTTCTTTCTCGGTGGCAAAGACAACTTTCCCGCCGACCGGGAGGCGGCGAAGGCGGCGCTCGCCGCCGAGCCCCGCGGGTACCTGAACGTGCGGCACAACCGGGACTTCCTGCGCCGCGCGGTCACGTACCTGACGGCGGAGGCCGGCGTCCGGCAGTTCCTCGACGTCGGCACCGGGCTGCCCACGCAGGAGAACGTGCACCAGATCGCGCAGCGCATCGCCCCCGAGTCCCGGGTGGTGTACGTGGACAACGACCCGGTCGTCCTCGCGCACGCCCGCGCCCTGCTCGCCACCGGCCCCGAGGGGCGGACCGACTACATCGAGTACGACCTGCGCGCGTGGGAGGCGATCCTCGCGGAGGCCGCCCGGACGCTCGACTTCGACCGGCCGGTGGCGCTGGTGCTCGCCGCCGTGCTGCACTTCGTGCCGGGCGAGGAGGCGCACGCCGTCACGGCCGGGCTCCTCGACGCCCTGCCGTCCGGCAGCGCGCTGGTGCTCAGCCACCTCACGGACGACCTGAACCCGGTGCAGATCGACAACGTCGCCAAGGCGTTCAAGGAGCGGGGCTTCGCGATGGTGCGCCGGCCCCGGGCCGAGATCGGCCGGTTCGCCGTCGACAACGGGCTGGAACTCGCCGAGCCCGGCATCGTCCCTGTGCACCGCTGGCGCCCGACCGACGTGGTCGACCGGGCGAAGGTGGAGGAGGTGGACCAGGCGTACGTCGACGCCCTGGAGGACGTCGACCGGACCAAGTACCGGGGGATCGACGATGTGACGGACGCGGACATCAACCTCTACGCCCTCGTCGCCCACAAGCCCTGACGCGCGCCGCACCCCGCTCCGCCGCCCCGTCGACATGCGGATTCGGCCGAGGGCGGTGACCCTGGAAATGCGGGGGAGCAATGCGGCGAAAGGGTGACCCCATGTCCGTCATGGACAAGCTCAAGCAGATGCTGAAGGGCCACGAGGCCCAGGCCGACAAGGGCGTCGACAAGGCGGGAGACGCCGCCGACGCGAAGACGCAGGGCAAGTACAGCGGCCAGGTCGACCAGGCTCAGGACAAGCTGAAGGGGCAGTACGGGTCGGGGAACCAGCCGGGCGGCCAGCCGCCGCAGACCTGACACGTACGACTCGCGCAGACCTGACGCGTACGACGTGCCCAGACCTGACACGTACGGCGTTCGCAGACCTGTGACCACGAGGTGTGGACAGACCTGCCGCGTACGACGTGCGCAGGTCTGACCGTACGACGTGCGAGTGCCGTGCTGTCGGCACCGGACCGCGCGACGGCGCGAGAGGCGGCCCGGGCGGGGGAGAGCCATCCCCGGCCCGGGCCGCCCCGCGCGCTCGCGATCAGCTCAAGCGTCAGCTCCAGCAATGGCCCCCTTCGTTCGGGTGATGCACAACCGGCCGTCGTGAGCGCAGGGCCAGCGGCGTCGCGCCCTTCCCCGACGGTCCGCCGCGAGGCCGCCTCTCGCCGTGTTGACCGCCGGGCGTCCCCCAACGCGTCGGCGGACGGCCCGCATTCATTCGCACGTTCGATTTATGGGTCCGGTCCGCCGCCCGGGACGCCGAACGGAGGGCGCCGCGGCACCCGACGGCCGCGGCGGAAACCCGCCCCGACCACGACGGGACGGTGCTCGCCGGGTGAGCATCGCCCGCCTCTTTGGCTAGGCTCGACGCCGGACGTTGATCGTGGGACGGGAGCGCGGGATGACGGCGGCGCCGGGACGCAGAAGCAGTACCTTCACCCGCCTGCTCCGGCACGGCTTCACGGACCCGGCCGCGGCGGAGCGGCTGCTCGACCTGGACCCGATGGCGTCCGTACGCGACGACCCCCTCCTCCTCGACGCCCTCGGCGCCACCGCCGACCCCGACCTCGCCCTGCGCTCGCTGGTCCGCCTGGTGGAGGCCCAACCGGCACGGGACGGCGACGGCGAGCGGGCCGACCGGGTCCTGCTCGACACCCTCGTCACGGCGAAGCCGCTGCGCGACCGGCTCCTCGGCGTCCTCGGCAGCTCCGAGGCGCTGGGCGACCACCTGACCCGCCACCCCGGGGACTGGCGGGCCCTCGCCACGTACGAGTCGACCGATCTGCACCCGGGCGTCGAGGAGTTCGAGCACTGCCTCGCCGACGCCACCGACCCCGTCTCGCTCCGGGTCTCCTACCGGCGCTGCCTGCTCGCCATCGCCGCCCGCGACGTCTGCGGCACCACCGACGTCGCACAGACCGCGGCGGAGCTCGCCGACCTCGCCATCGCCACCCTGCGCGCCGCGCTCGCCATCGCCCGCGCCCACGCCCCCGAAGACGCCGCCCGCTGCCGGCTCGCCGTCATCGCCCTCGGCAAGTGCGGCGGCCAGGAGCTCAACTACGTCTCCGACGTCGACGTCGTCTTCGTCGGCGAGCCGGCCGGCGACGCCGACGAGAACACCGGGCTGCGCGCCGCCACCCGCCTCGCCTCCCACATGATGCGGATCTGCTCGGAGACCACCGTCGAGGGCACCATCTGGCCCGTCGACGCCAACCTCCGCCCCGAAGGGCGCAACGGCCCGCTGGTGCGGACCTTGAGCAGCCACCTCGCGTACTACCAGCGCTGGGCCAAGACCTGGGAGTTCCAAGCCCTGCTCAAGGCGCGGGCGGTGGCCGGCGACCCGCTGCTGGGCGAGGAGTACATCGAAGCCGTCTCCCCGATGGTGTGGCAGGCCGCCGAGCGGGAGAACTTCGTCACCGACGTGCAGAAGATGCGCCGCCGCGTGGTCGACAACATCCCCGTCACCGAGGTCGAGCGGGAACTGAAGCTGGGCCCCGGCGGGCTGCGCGACGTCGAGTTCGCCGTACAGCTCCTCCAACTGGTGCACGGCCGCAGCGACGCCACCCTGCACAGCGGCAGCACCCTCGTGGCCCTCCAGGCGCTCGCCGCCGGCGGGTACGTGGGACGCGTGGACGCCGCCCAACTGGACGACGCGTACCGCTTCCTGCGCGCCATGGAGCACCGCATCCAACTCCACCGCCTGCGCCGCACCCACCTCGTCCCCGAGGACCAGGCCGACCTGCGCCGCCTCGGCCGCTCCCTGGGCTTTCGCACCGACCCCGTCACCGAACTCAACCGCGAGTGGCGCCGGCACGCCGCGGCCGTACGACGGCTGCACGAAAAGCTCTTCTACCGTCCGCTGCTCGACGCCGTCGCCCAACTGGCGCCCGGCGAGACCCGGCTGAGCACCAAGGCCGCCGGGCAGCGCCTGGAGGCCCTCGGCTACGCCGACCCGGCCGCCGCCCTGCGGCACCTGGAGGCGCTGGCCTCCGGCGTCACCCGCAAGGCCGCGATCCAACGGACCCTGCTGCCCGTGCTGCTCGGCTGGTTCGCCGACTCCGCCGACCCCGACGCCGGGCTCCTCGGCTTCCGCAAGGTCTCCGACGCCCTCGGCAAGACGCCCTGGTACCTGAGGCTGCTACGGGACGAGGGCGCCGCGGCGGAGAACCTGGCCCGGGTGCTGTCCGCCGGCCGCCTCGCCCCCGACCTGCTGCTGCGCGCCCCCGAAGCCGTCGCGATCCTCGGCGACCCCAGCGGGCTCAAGCCGCGCACCCGGGCGCACCTGGAGCCGGAGGTGCTCGCCGCGGTGGGCCGCGCCGACACCGCGGAGGCCGGGGTCACCGCCGCCCGCGGCGTGCGCCGCCGGGAGCTCTTCCGCACCGCGGCGGCCGATCTGATCGCCTCCTACGGCACCGAGGAGAGCCCCGCCGAAGCCGACACCGGCGCCCTCGTCGACCAGGTCGGCAGCGCACTCACCGACCTGACGGCCGCCACGCTCGCCGGCGCCCTGCGGGCCGTCGTGCGCGAAGGGTGGGGCGACGAACTCCCCACCCGCTTCGCGGTCATCGGCATGGGCCGCTTCGGCGGCCACGAGCTGTCCTACGGCTCCGACGCCGACGTCCTCTTCGTCCACGAGCCGCGCGAGGGCGTCGACGACCAGGAGGCGGCGCGGGCCGCGAGCGCCGTCGTCTCGGAGATGCGCCGACTGCTCCAGGTCCCCACCGCGGACCCGCCGCTGCTGATCGACGCCGACTTGCGGCCCGAGGGCAAGAACGGCCCCCTGGCGCGCACCCTCGCGTCCTACGAGGCGTACTACCGCCGCTGGTCCCTGGTGTGGGAGAGCCAGGCCCTGCTGCGCGCCGAACCGATGGCCGGGGACGCGGACCTGGGCGCGCGCTTCATGGCACTCGTCGACCCGCTGCGCTACCCGGCGGAGGGCCTGGGCGAGGACGCGGTCCGCGAGATCCGCCGCCTCAAGGCCCGGATGGAGTCCGAGCGGCTGCCGCGCGGCGCGGACCCCACGCTCCACACCAAGCTGGGCCGCGGCGGGCTGAGCGACGTCGAGTGGACCGTCCAACTGCTCCAGATGCGCCACGGCTGGGCCGAACCCGGGCTGCGCACCACCCGGACCCGCGAGGCACTGGCGGCGGCGCACGGCGCGGGGCTGATCTCCACGGAGGACGCGCAGATCCTCGACGAGGCGTGGGTGCTGGCCTCGCGGGTGCGCAACGCGGTGATGCTGGTACGGGGCCGCCCGAGCGACACGTTCCCCGCGGCGGGCCGGGAGCTGGCGGCCGTGGGCCGCTACCTGGGTTACGGCCCCGGCCACGTCGGCGACATGCTCGACGACTACCGCCGCGTGACGCGCCGCGCCCGAGCGGTGGTGGAGTCCCGCTTCTACGACGCGGCCTAACCTGCGCGGCCGGCCCCACCGCGGCCGTCCGCGTCGTTACGCGTCGTCGCCCAACGCAGTCGGGCAAAGCGAAGCGAAATGGGCCAGGCACCCCGCCAGCGCCAGCTCGAACGCCGTGTTCGCGCGACCCCCCGGCCCCACCGCCAGCGCCCGCGCCAGCCACGGCGTCGCCGACTCGTCCGGCAGCACCCACATCGGCTCCGGCGCCGCCATGTCGAGCGCCGAGCCCAGGATCAGGTTCTCCAACGCGATGATCACCTTCATCACGTCGGCGACGGCGAACCCCGCGTCCAGCAACACCCGCACCGCCCGCTCGTAGTGCTCCAGCACCCGAGGAGCCCGCACCGGCGACGCCATCAGCAGCGGTATGGCCCGGGGGTGCGCCGCGAACGCCGCCCGGTAGGAGCGGGCCCAGCCCGCCAGCGCGTCGTCCCACGCGGGCGCCGCCAGCGCCCCCGCGTCGATCCCCTCGCAGACCCGTTCCCGCAGCAGCTCGACGATCCCGTCCCGCCCGTCCACATGGTGGTACAGCGAAGCCGTCTGCACCCCCAGCCGCCGGGCGACCTGCACCAACGTGAACTCGCCCTGCTCGTCCACCAGTTCCAGCGCGACCGTGGCGATGCGCTCCCGGTCGATCAGCGGTGTCCGCGGCCGTCCCATTCGTCCGATCCCCCTGCACTCTTCCCGGATCCTCCATCGGAGGCTACATTGCGGAAAACCGAATGCCGTTAGGTTTCCGTTCGCCGCCGCGAAAGGGCGTCAGCAGGTCCAGTTCACCCCTCGCAAGGAAGGCTCCGAAGCGCATGCCAGAAAACTCTCCAGGGCTGAGAAGGGGCACCCTCGGGACCACCGACATCGCCTTCTTCGTCGTCTCCGCCGCGGCCCCGCTCACCGTGATGGCTGGCGTCGCGCCCATCGCCCTCACGCTCGGTGGCCTCGGCGCCCCGGCCGGCTACCTCCTCGCCGGCATCACCCTGGCGATCTTCGCCGTCGGCTTCACCACGATGAGCCGCCACGTCCGCAGCGGCGGCGCCTTCTACGCGTACATCACCCGCGGCCTCGGACCCGTCGCCGGCATCGGCGCCGCGCTGCTGGCGATGATCGGCTACAACGGCATGGAGATCGGCGTCTTCGGCCTCCTCGGCTCGGCCACCGCCGACACCGGCGCGGCCCTGTGGGGCGTTGACGTCCCCTGGCTGCCGGTCTCCCTCGCCGGGATCCTGATCATCTGGTACGGCGGCTACCGCTCCATCGACTTCGGCGCCAAGGTCCTCGGCGTCCTGCTCGTCGCCGAGACCGGGATCCTGCTGCTGCTCGCCGGCGGCGTGCTGATCGAGGGCGGGGCGAACGGCCTGGACCTCGCGTCCTTCGCGCCGTCCAACGTCCTGGTCCCCGGCACCGCCGCGGTGCTCGCCTTCGCCTTCGCCGCGTTCACCGGCTTCGAGTCGACCGTGATCTACCGGCGCGAGGCCCGCGACCCCGCCCGCACCGTCCCGCGCGCCACCTACGCCGCCGTCGCGTTCCTCGGCGTCTTCTACGCGTTCATCGTGTGGACCGTCATCCAGGCGTTCGGCAACGACGAGGTCGTCCGCGCGGCCACCGACGACCCCGGCGGGCTCTTCTTCGCCGCGATCACCACCTACGTCGGCGGTTGGGCCGCCGACCTGATGCACGTCTTCATCGTGACCAGCATCTTCGCCTCGCTGCTCGCCTTCCACAACGCGATCAACCGCTACGCCCTCGCGCTCTCCGAGGAGGGCGTCCTGCCGAAGGTCCTCGGTCGGGTCCACCCGCGCCACCGCTCCCCGTACGTCGCCGGGATCGCCCAGAGCGCGCTCGGCGCGGCCGTCGTGCTCGGCTTCGCCGCGGCCGGAGCCGATCCGTACACCCAACTCCTGCTCTGGGTGAACACCCCGGGGATGGTAGGGCTGATGGCGCTGATGCTGCTCGCCGCGATCGCGGTCCCGTGCTACTTCCGGCGGGTGCGGCACGACGAGGGAGCGCTGAGGACCGTCGTCGCGCCGGTGGTGGCCGCCGTGCTGCTCGCCGTGGCGATCTATCTGATCGTGACCAAGGTCCACTTGTTCACCGGGGCGTCCACCCTGGTCAACACCGTCCTCCTGACGCTGGTCCCGGCAGTCTTCGCCGTCGGCGCCCTGCTGGCGCTCTGGCTCAAGCGGCGACGGCCGGAGGTGTACGAGGGATTCGCGGCCGAGCCGGCGGAGCAGGAGGAAGCGGCTGCGGCCAGCGATGTCGCGGTCGTCGCCCCACGAGACCCCGACGACCAGCCCACCGATCCCGCTAACCCCACCAACCCCATCAACCCCACTGACAAGGAAGGCGACGCACCGTGCCAGCAGCTGACATCGTCCTGACCGGAGCCGCGGTCCGAACCCTCGACCCGGCCCGGCCGCACGCCACCGCGGTGGCGGTCCTGGACGGCCGCATCGCGGCCGTCGGCGACGAGGCGGACGTACGGGACTGGCGCGGACCCGGCACCGAGACGGTCGGCCTCGCCGGGGCCACCCTCGTACCCGGGCTCACCGACGCCCACAGCCACCCGGTGTGGGGCCTGGAGCTGGCATCGGGCGCCGACCTGACGGCGGTCTCCGACCTGGACGGGCTACGGGCCGCGCTGCGCGACGCCGAGCGGCGCGACGGCTGGGTGCTGGCCTGGGGCCTCGACCACAACGCCTTCGGCGGACGCGACATCCACCACGACCTCGTCGAGGACGTCCTGGCCGGCGCCCCCGCCTTCATCCGGCTCTACGACGGCCACTCCGCCCTGGTCAGCGGCGCGGCGCTACGGGCCGCCGGCATCGACGGGCCGCGCACCTTCGCCCAGCGCGCCAGCGTGGTGTGCGACGCGGCCGGCCGCCCGACCGGTCACCTCGTCGAGCACGCGGCCATGGACCTCGTCGCGCAGGTCGTGCCGCGCGCGTCCGCCGCCGAGCGCGGCGCCCGGCTGCTCGACCTGCTGTCGCAGATGGCCGCGACCGGACTCACCGCCGCCCACGTGATGGACCTCGGCGGCGACGCGCTGAAGCTGCTCGCCGCCGTCGAGGACTCCGCCGACCTGCCCGTACGGCTACGGCTCGCGCCCTGGTGCATGCCCGGCGCGGGGGAGGGGGAGTTGGCGGAGCTGATCGCCCTCCAGCGCGAGCACGGACGCGACTGGCGCGTGGGCGGCGTGAAGTTCTTCATGGACGGCACCGTCGAAGGCGGTACGGCCTGGCTGGAGCACGCGGACTGCCACGGCCAGGGCACGGACGCCTTCTGGCCCGACCCCGTCGCCTACAGCGCCGCCGTGCGCCGGCTGCACGAGGCGGGCGTGGCGACCGCGACCCACGCCATCGGCGACGCCGCGGTGCGCCACGTCCTGGACACCGTCGAAGCGCTGGGCACCGTCGATGCGCTGGGCGCGCGCGGCGCCGGCGCCCCCGTGCACCGCATCGAGCACATCGAGACCGTGCCGGACGACCAGATCGCCAGGTTCGCCCGGCTCGGGGTCGCGGCGTCGATGCAGCCGCCCCACACGGCGTACACCCGCGCCGACCACACCGACGAGTGGTCCAAGCGGCTCGGCGACGAGCGGGCGTCCCGCGCCTGGCGCTACCGCGACCTGCGCGACGCCGGCGCGACGCTCGCCCTCGGCTCGGACTGGCCCATCGCCCACTACGACGTGCGCCAGGTCCTCGCCACGGCCCTGGCCCCGCGCGGCGCGGCGAGCGCCCGCGCCGGGCTGACCGGCCTGATGGCGCTGGAGGGCTGCACGACGCACGCCGCGCGTGCCGCCGGCGAGCAGGACGTCGCGGGCCGCATCGCGGTGGGCCTGCGCGCGGACCTCACCGCGCTCGGCGTGGACCCGGTGACGGCCACCGCGGACGAACTCGCCGAAGCCCCAGTGCCGTTGACCGTCGCCGCGGGCCGCATCACCCACCGCGGGTGAGACCCCGGCGCCCGTCTGCGCCCCCTGGACCCCGGAGCCGCCCGCAATCCCCCGGCGGGCGGCTCCGGCTCTCCTCTCCCACGGCTGCCAGAAAATCAGTTGGCGGTGCCAACGGTGCCCGGTAACGTCCCGTGACATGTGTGGTGTAGCAGCAGCCTCTTCCGCCGCGACGCGGACCCGCCGCTCCTAGCGGCGGACCCCCTCCCTCCTTCGGGACCCCCGCCGCTCTCGTGCGTACGCGCCGAGCGGCCTCCTCGCGCTGCCCGGCTCACTTCGAAGCCGCGGAGACACCTCCTTGCACTCGCACCACCCCGGTCACCCCGGTCGCTCCGGTCACCCCGGTCGCTCCGGTCACCCCGGTCGCTCCGGTTACTCCGGTCATCCCGGTCGGCATGAACTCGGCCAGAACTTCCTGATCGACCGGCGCACCATCGACACCTTCACCGAACTCGTGGCACGCACCCGCGGGCCGATCATCGAGATCGGCACCGGCGACGGCGCCCTGACGCTCCCGCTCCAGCGGCTCGGCCGCGACCTCACCGGAATCGAGATCGACGGCCGGCGCGCCGCGAAGCTGCGCAGCCGCGCGGACCGGTCGACCACGATCGTGACCGCGGACTTCCTGCGCTACCGGACCCCGACGACCCCGCACGTACTCGTCGGCAATCTGCCCTTCCACGAGACGACCGCGCTGCTCCGCCGCATCCTGCGCTCCGACGGCTGGACCGACGCCGTACTGCTGGTGCAGTGGGAGGTAGCCCGCCGCCGGGCCGGCGTCGGCGGGGCGACGATGATGACGGCCCAGTGGTGGCCGTGGTACTCCTTCCGACTCGAACACCGGGTCCCCGCCGCCGCGTTCCGCCCACGGCCGAGCGTCGACGGCGGCCTGCTGACCGTCGCCCGCCGCCCCCGCCCGCTGGTGGACCCGGCGGACCGCAAGGACTACCAGGACCTCGTCGCCCGCGTCTTCACCGGCAAGGGCCGCGGCCTGGCGCAGATCGTCACCCGCGCCGCCCCCGAACTGCCGCGACGCCAGGTCCAGGAGTGGCTGCGCACCCACCGCGTCGACGCCACCGCGCTGCCGAAGCAGCTCACCGCCGAGCAGTGGGCCGCCCTCCACGCCCGGTACGCCCTCCAGCGGTGCTGACCCGCCCGACCAACTCGCCCTCGCGCAGCACCACCACGCAACCGCAGGGCGCGGAGCAGTACTCCACCACGCCATCGGATGTACGGTGCGCGGACCGCAGCACCCAGCCGCCACCGCCGTCGGGCCCCCCACAGTACGGACAGCGGTCCCCGCGCCCATCCCCGTCGGGGGTGGGGGCGGCGGCGACGGCGACGGCGGCCGTTCGTGCCGTGGCAGCCCTGGCAGCCGCAGCACTCGCCACCACGATCAGCAGCACGGCCGCCACCTCCCGCCCGCCGAGCACCTCCCCGAGCAACAGCGCACCCACCACCGCACCCACGGCCGGACTCAGCGCCAGCAACACCCCGAACGTCCGCACGCCCACCCGCCGCAACACCACCATGTCCAACGCGTACGGAACCACCGACGACAACACCGCGACGAGCACCCCGACCGCCAACACCTGCGGATGCGCCACCACCTGGTGCGCCCCCGACGCCGCGGCCACCGGCGTCAACAGACACGCCCCGACAGCCAGGGCCAGCGCCAGCCCCGTCGCGTCGTCGAACCCCCGCCCCACCCGATGACTCAACACGACGTACGCCCCCCGACACACCGCCGCCCCCGCACCCCACAACAGCCCCACCCACGGCAGATCAGCCCCCGGCGCCACCAACAACAGCACCCCACCCGCAGCCGCCACCACCACGACCACATCCCCACCCCGCCGCGACAACGCCGCCGCCAGCGCCAACGGCCCCAACAACTCCACCGCGGACGCCACCCCGATCGGCAGGTACGCGATCGACTGGAAGTACAACGCGTTCATCAGCGCAATGACCGCCCCAAACGCGCCCACGGCCCGCCACTGCGCCCCGTCCAGCCCCCGCGCCCGGGGCCGAACGACCGCGCACACCACCACGGCCGAAACCACCAACCGCACCCCCGCCATCGCCACCGCCCCAACCTGGTCGTACACCCCCTTCGCCACAGCCGCCCCAAGCTGAAGGCTGACCATCTGCACCAGCACGAGCAACACGGGCACCCACCCGCTCCGACGATCGCCAGGCACCGACCTCACCCCGTTCCGGCCGGCACGACGGGGGGACCGGCCGGAGCCACCCTGAGGTAATGCCCATACACAGTTCAACCATTACAAGCGCGAGCCGCCCCCGACTCAACGCTGAGCCCCTCAGCCCTTGTTGAACGCGGAGCCAGGAGCATCCCCGCATGCGCGGGGACGACGCCTGGATCTCGGTCCACGCCTGCTGCTCCAGCTTCACCAGTTCGTCCGTGAGTTCGATATCAGCCACGACGTCATCGTATGAGATGTCATCGTGACGCCCTTCGCTCCCGCACCGCGTCGGTGTACAGCTCGCGCGTCAGGTCGGACTCGGCGATGCCGAGGCTCGTCAGGACCGCGCGTACGTCCGCGAGTGCCGCCGCCACGTCGGACTCCTCGGCCAGCGTCTCCACTTCGAGGAAGGTCCCCTCGATCTCCGGTACGCGTACGAGGGTTGCGAGCATGTGGCGTCCGGCGGCGTCGAAGGCGTAGTTCCGGCAGCGCTTCTCGAACTGGATTAGGGGTACGTAGCCGAGGCCCCGCAGCAGGGCGTGGATCGCCTCGGCGTCGTCGACGCGGGTTTCGTGCTCGGGCTTGGAGCCGGAGTCGTCGTCCACGCGCGCGCCCTTGAAGGTGATCACGGTGCGGGTCTCGTCGGCGCCGTGGACGGTGCGGACGCGCAGTTCCTCGTCCGCGGCTTCGAGAGCGCGGTCCGGGGTGTCGTAGTAGGTGTCCCGGTACACCTCAGGGCGCCCCACCGCGCGATCGTCCAGCTTCCTCAGCATCGCTTCCGGCGTGTGGACGCGGGCCTTCAGCTCTGCCTCGATCATGTGGCCGCCCCTTTCAGGCCGTGCGCTGGGCTCCGCTGATCATGGCGTCGAGCATCCGCTTGAATCCCCGGAACAGGGGTCCATGGGACGTCTCCATGATCTTGTACGTTGCGGACTCGTGGCCCTCCCACCCTGCGTCGAAGGCGCCGACGAACATGGTGCCGTCCGCGCGGATGACACGCCAAGTGGGCAGCATGTCGTACCGGTAGATCCCCACGTCGCACGTGTCGGTCAACTCCCTCAGGCGAGCTTCCGCCAGGTTGACGCCGCCTGCCAGGGATTCGGCGGACTCTCCGATCTCTGCCGCTCGTTGCGACAGCGCCGGCGACTTCGGATCCAGCAGCAAGACCCGTACCCGCAGGCGCCCCTCATTGCGGCTGAGGCATGAGCGGAGCATCGAATCGTTCAGCCCGATCAAGCCCAGGCCGCGCACCGCGAGGATGTCCAGCTCGGCGGCTGCTCGGACGTGCTGTTGGATCTCAGCCCGCGCCGAAGCCTGCGAGGAGTAGACCCGAACCACCTCTGGGAAGGCAGCCAAGTCAAAGGCGGCACCGCCCGAACGCTCGCGGCTGGCAGCCAGCCCGAGTAGGTGTCGTGTGTCATCGGGCATCGAGAGCCCGTCCGCGATCCTTTCGTACACGTCCAGCCTGACGACTTCGCGGCGCCCGTTGATGATCTCGTTCACGCGTGCCTGGGTCATGCCGACTGCGGTTGCGATCCGAGCTTGGCTGGCGCCGCTGTACTGCTGGACGCGGCGGAACACCGCGCCCATGTCCCGGGAGCGCAGTGCTTCGCGCACTTCGGCGCGCTCCCACGCCCAGTCGGGCAACTCGATGGGGACAAGTGGTGTGGTCGTGGCCATGGGCTGGCTCCCCTGCAAGCGGTCATCCCACGGTGAGATTACCGCTCCGGTATCGCGCCGTCGCCCACCGTCACAAGATCCTGGCCTACTACAGGAAGCCCCCGCAGCCTGCCAGGGCTCGGGGGTGTGGCCGACTGGATGGAGTCGACGCGATGCATCGTACTAACGACCGCAGGCCCGCGGGGAGTTTCCCACCGAGTACGGATCTCGTCCCGGCGCGCAAGCGCGGCCTCGTCGGACCGCCCGCTGAGGCCGCGCCGGCGATGACGATGCAGGTGTACCGCGTCGCCCCCGACGGGACGCGGGGGCCGGTGGAGCGGGAGGTCAGCGTCCAGGCGACGGACGACATCGTGGCCGAGCCCATGAAGTTCCCGCCGTGCTCTTGCCCCCGCTGCGTGCGAAGGCCGCGGTGACCCGCGCTCCCGAACCGGCCCCCGGCACCACGCTGGTCGACATCGACCGCGACGTGCCCCTCGCGTGGTCCTTGGCCCAGGCCGCCCCGACCCACCAGCAGGCGCTGCGCGACCGGCTCCGGGCGCACATCGGCGCGCTGACCGGCCCGGCCGAGGCGTACGCCGACACCATCACCGACGACGGGCATCAGAGCATCGTCCTCCACGGCGTCGCGAGCGCGCGCGCCGCGGCCGTCGGCGTCGACCCCGCAGTGCTCCCCGGCGAGGGGCTGATGATCCTTGCCGAGCACATCCGAACGCTGCTTCTGTACGGCCGGTACGCGCCCACCCCATGAACTCCGTGTGCCGGCCCAGGCTTGGGGGCCCGCGTCGGCACACGGGCACCACCGCCCCGGCTCTGCATTTCCGCTCCCCCGCGGCAGGGCCGGGGCGCCCACCCCCGTTGTTCGACAGGAGGCCCCTCTCATGCATGCTTCCGCTCGCCATCGCCGACCGTGGTGGCGACGTACCCGGCCCGGGCGGCACACCGCCGAGTACCTGGCCGCCGTCCCGACCCCGGAGACCCCGTTCGTCCCCAGCGCCTGGTCCCGCCCGTGGACGGGGCCGACGAAGGACGAGGCCCGCGCGCACTTCGCCCGCGAGGCGGAGGCCCGGGAACGCCGCCAGCTCGTTATCGCCCCGCACGGACTCCAAGGGAGCGCGGCGTGATGATCCTGATCCCCGTCGGCCGCACGAAGCTGACCGCCACGGACGTCACGACGTGCGAGGCATGCTGGCGCGAGCCCGTCACCGTCGTACGCACCGGCCCCCGCGGGCGCGACCTGCTGTGCGTCGCCTGCGCCACGGGCGACTGCCCGCTGCGCGTCAACCTGTTCCCGCCGCTCGGTGTCTACGGCCTCACCGAGCGGATGGTGGAGGCAGGGAAGCACGGGAAGCCAACGCCCCAGATGCCGCCGAACCCTGGCCCGCACCTGCCACGGCCGGCACCGTCGCCGACGCCGGGCCTGCCCCCGGTGTAAGGCCGCGGGCTACGGCTCGTCGTCGGCGACGAGGACCGCCAGCGGGACGTCGAGCGCGCGGGCGATGAGCAACAGGTCCGCGTACCGGGGGTCCCTGACGCCCGCGGAACACCCCCGCGGGCGCGGGGACGACACTTCCTGACCTGGGGTTCTTTCAGCGGGTGGCACGGATTTCATTTAGTTGGAACGCGAGACCGCGGCTACCGGCCGAGCCCGCGTGACGGAAATCAGGCACCGCCGCGGTCGTCATCACCGAAGAACCTCTAGAGGTAGGCATGAGGCATATGACGTACCGGACCACCCCTCGTCGTGGAAGGATCGAACGGCCTCGCCATCGTTCCCCACACCGCCCATCCCCGTCCAGCTGGCCACGAACCCCGCAGAAGGCCCCGTCCTCGCCTCGACCGACGGAAGGGGACGGCTTCTATCCGGGGATGGCCAGGGCGTCGGCGAGCCCGTCGCGGCCGGGGGTGTCGCGTGGCAGCGTCCGGTACAGCGCAGTCGCTCGTGTCCGCGTGAGACCGGTCCGATAGGGCTCGGGCAGCTCGCCGAACGCCTGGGAAGCGATGCGCGCCGCAGCCGCCCGCTCGCCGTCTTGAGCTCGGCACGATGCCTCGTCGATGGCGATGAGCGCCCGCGTCATTACGGATGGGGACCGCGAGAGCGTGAGTGCCGCCGCCTGATTTTCATAGGCCCGGCGGGTCTCGCCGAGGTGGGTGAGGGCCTGGGAGAGGTGCACGTGGTGCTTCTGCGTGGGGTAGCCGAACCAGGTGTCCGTACGTTGCTGCGGAGTCAGCTGCTCGGCGACCCGCTCCACGTCCGCGACAGCAGCGAGAGCGCGTTCCCGGTCGCCGCTGACCGCGTGCGCCCGTGCGGCTACGGCCGCCGCCAACGCGCCCGCGGGGCTTGGTCGGGAGCCTGCGAGGTTGCGAGCCTTGTCCGCGAGCTTGGCCGCCGCCGGCGCTGCGCCGAAGTTCAGCGGCACCATCGCTTCCCTGGCCAGGACCCATGCGTGCAGCTGGTGGTCTCCCGACCTTTCGGCAGCACGAGCTGCGGTGGCGCTCCAGCCGTGAGATTCGCGATGGTGCCCGAGGTCGTGCAGGACGATGGCGACCATCCCGGCCATCTGCGCCGTGACGTGCGCGAGGGTGGCACGGTCCCGGTCGGTCTGCGGGCGGTCGAGCAGGGGGCGTAGCTCGTCGAACTCGGCGATCAGATCGCTGAGGACGGCGACGGGCGCTTGGCCGTGGTAGCCGTGGCCGTAGCGCTCGGCGGTGGACTGCCAGTGGTCGAGGTCGGTGGCTTGGTCGGTGGCGGCGAGTGCCGCGTCGATGTCGGTGCGGGTGGTCGTGAGTGCTGCGGCGAGCCCGGGACCGGCCATTCCGGCCGCGAGCGCGCCACGCAGGATGTCGCGGCGCTTCACTGGGTCCTCTTCTTCCTCAAAATGGGGGACGGGGAGTATGGCCCCGGTCTCCCATGGACGTGCCGCCAAGCCTAAATAGGCGCCCGGGATTTGGAGCCCGTCGCAGATGCGCTCCAGAACGGGGAGCGACGTGACGGTCCCGTCCCCGCGCGCCATTTTGCTGACGCGCTCCGGGCGGATGTCGCACGCTTCGGCGATCTTGTTGTAGCTGAGGCCACCTTCGTCGTGGGCGAGCGCGAAAACGGCTCCGACGTCCCGTCGCGCCAGCGCCGCCCGGACTCGCGGATCGTTCCGCTGCGTGCTGGGCAGTGCAGCCGGCGACACTGGTCGCTGCATTCTCGCTCCCTGGCTGAACAGCAGTACCCACACCATGTGTACCCCCAAGAGAGGGGCCGCACCGTGTGGTTACCGCGCCTTCCGACCTGACCTTGACTGGTCCAACGAGCTGACCGGTGGGAAGGAGCGCGGTCGTGGTCAGTGTGGGCAGGGCGCGGAATCAACGCGGCAGATCGCCGAGATGGGCAGAGAGCCTGTCTGGCTCTGGAGCGACCCCGGCGTGCGGATGACGTAGACGTCCATGCCGGGGACGGCTCCGCCGGCTCTATAACGCGGAGAACCTGGGCGGCCTTCCGCAATGTGTGCCGGGCGGTGCCGAATTCGTGCTCGTGCCGCACGAGGCACGGGAGCACAGGCCCGCGGAAAACGAGCCGTTGATGCTGCACCACAGCCGGATGCCGGCGGTCTGTGGAGGCAGCGGTGGGCCGTAGGCAGGAGCCCCATGGCCCACCAGCTTGCCACTGCGGGCCGCAGATTCCCGGCAGGTAGACGTAGGAGCCCCTCTCTCCAGCCCGACCGGGCTCGGGGCGTGGCCGACTGGATGGAGTCGACGCGATGCAACGTACTGGTGACCACCACCGTGCGGGAGGTTCCCTGCCGGGTGCCGAACTCAGCCCGGTGCGCGAGCGTGAAGTGGTCAGACCGTCCAACGAGGTGCAGTCCGCGATGACGATCCGGGTGTATCGCGTCGGTGTGGACGGTACGCGGTGGCCGGTGGAGCGGGAGGTCAGTGTGGTTGCGGGAAAGGACGTGCCGGCGGAGCCGATGAAGTTCCCGCCGTGCTCCTGCCCACGCTGTGTGGGGGGTGCTCGGTGAGCTCGCGTGTGAGCTTGGTGGACGTCACCCGTGATGTGCGGCTTGCGGGTGCGGTGGTCCTGAGCCGGCCGGCGAGTGGCGCTGTTGAGGCGTTGCGGGATCGGTTGCGGGCGCACATCGCCGTACTGGCGGAGCCTGCTGAGGCGTACGGGCGCAGCCTGGGCGGGGAGTGGTACGGGCAGCACGTGCTGACCTGCGTCGCGAGTGCACGGAATGCTGCGGCTGGCGTCGAGCCCGGCGTACGGATCGATGAGGAACTGCTGCTTCTGGCTGAGTACGTCAAGACGCTCCTCATGTACACCTCGCGCAAGCCGCGGCACAGCGCTTGATCTCCGTGTGCCGGCGCCCGGGCAAGGGGCCATCGCGCCGGCACACGGGCACCACGGCTCCGGCCCTGCTTTCCGTTCCCCCGCGGCAGGGCCGGGGCTCCTTCCCCTTGTAGGCAGAAGCCGCCCATGTGTGCAGGCGCGCGGCCGACCGATCGCCGTCCGTCTTGCCCTTAGCGGGTCGACGAGGAGTACGACGACGGCTGGTCGCAGTGCAAGGGGGCATCCCAGCTGGCGCGGGGCCGACACCTTGGACGGCGCCGGTCACTGAGCACCCCGCAGGCGCGGGGACGACCAGGGATTCATCCCGACCACCGCCGAGACGCCACGGAACACCCCAGCAGGCGCGGGGACGACACGGTGGTGAGCTGCTCGACCACGCCCGTGAGTGGAAGACCCCCGCGGGCGCGGGGCCGACACTTCCTGACCTGGGGTTCTTTCAGTGGGGGACGCGGATTTCATTTAGTTGGAACGCGGGGGCGCAGCGACCGGGCGAGCTCACGTGACGGCGAGGACTCAGGAACGTCGTGGTCGTGATCACTGAAGAGCCTCCGGGGGCAGGTACGGGGCGCTTGACTGTCCCCCGGCGGGGAGGGATCGAGCGGCCTCGCCATCGTTTCCGACGCCGCCCGTTCACGTCCAGCACGCCACCTCCGGACGCCGCGGGCCTCGGGGGAGAGGCGTGGCTGGCCTGCCCCATGCGTGAAGTTCACCGCAGCGTCCCGTCGTGCCGGGCAGAGGCAGTGCAGTCGGGGCGCTGGTCGTCGTAGCAGAGGGTTTGCGCTGCGCTTGGCCGGTACGCCGAGGGGCAACCGCAGTCCGAAGGGGGCATGCTGTAATTTCTGTATGCAGTTTGACTATTACGGAGGAGAGGCCGCGCAGCTCGCCGCCGACCTGGTGAACAGCCCTGCCCTCTGGGCTCCGGGCGAGTTGGAGACGCTCCTCGTGCGGCATGGGATGGCGCGCGGGCTGCCCGATGCGGGGGAGATTGACGCCGCTTGGGAATGGCGCGGGCGCTTGGCGCCGTGTTTTGGGGCGCAGCCCCTGGAGCAGCGGTGTGGGGTCATCAACGCTCTGCTCGACGAGGCTGCGAGCCGGCCCTACATCTCGCTTCACAAGGGGCCGCCGCATCTGCACTACGCCGCGGAGTCGGCCGGCCGGTCGGCGAGGCTGCGGGCGGTGACGGCGACGGGGTTGTCGTACGTCGTCTGCTTCGCCTCGGCCGACCGGCTCGGTCGCTGTCAGCGCGCGGAGTGCGCCCAGGTCTTCGTCGACACCTCACGCAACGGTCGGCGCAGCTACTGCTCGCTGCGGTGCGCCAACACGGACGCGGTACGTAGGCACCGCGCCCAGCAGCGCAGTGCCGCACAGCGCGGTGCCGCGAAGTCGCGGGGAGTCTGACGCCCACCCCGCGTTCACCTCAACCGCACCACTGCTCCCACTATTTGGCTGCTTTCACATCAGTCACTTTCGTCGCTCGCTCACTTCACTTCCCTCAACAGTCCCGTCTTCACGTCGAAGACGAAGCCACGAATAGAATTCTTGTACGGCACGAAGGGGTCGACCTCGATGCGGCGGATCGACTGTCGAACGTCTTCATCCAGATCGGTGAATGCTTCCGGGGCCCAAGGTGGACGAATTCCCGTCTCGCCCTGGATCTCCGCCTTGAACTCGTCGTCCTTGAAGGTCTGCATGCCGCAGTCCGTGTGGTGGATGAGCATGATCCTTCGGGTGCCCAGCAGGCGCTGGCTGATCGACAGCGACCGGATGGCGTCCTCCGTCACCTCGCCGCCCGCATTGCGGATGACGTGCGCATCTCCCTCCTTGAGGCCCAGCATCGCGAAGATGTCGAGCCGGGCGTCCATGCATGCGACGACGGCCAGCCGGCGTGCCGGCGGGAGCGCGAGCTCGCCGCCGAATGAAGCGGCGTATGCCTCGTTGTTGACCAGCGACTCATCGATGACGGACATCATTTTCTCTCGTTTTTCTTGCACTGCGGAGCGCTGAGGGGAGCCCCGCACGCGGTCCTTTTCTCCGCCCTGGCAAGAACGTACCCACCCCAAATTCGAACGCAAAAGTCCGTGGCAGGTATACGCCACGAGAACGCCGCCCCGCGGCGGCGCCCGTACCCCCCGGCGGTCGAAAGGTCAACTGGTGTAGACCTCTTGTGCGGTGCGGAATGGCCGGATACGTTTCTCCCCGCACATCGCTTGTTAGCCCGATGAAACGTCACTTCTGTTGCTTCAGTCAGGTATCAGGGGAGTTGCGTCCATGGTGAAAAAGTTCGGAGTCCTCGTCGCGGCCATCGCCGCCAGTGCCGGCCTCGTGCTCAGTGCCGCGCCCAGCGCGTCGGCGACCGGCGGCTTCTACGTGCGCAGCCACCACTCCAGCTACGCCGAGTGCGACACGGCGGGCAAGGCGGGCAAGGATCTGTGGGGCTCGATCTACCTCTGCAAGCCCTTCGCGGCGAAGCCCAGCGTCTACGAGCTCTGGGTCCGCTGACGAGCGGAGCCGGCCGCTGACGGGAGTCGATCCTCCCGTCGAGCCCCCAGCTCTCCCCGTCGTTCACGAGCCGTCCTCCGCCCATCCCGCGGAGGGCGGCTCGCGCGCGTCCGCCCCCCCCCGTATCGCCGCCGCCCCCACATCGCCGCCCCTCCCGCCACCCCCCCAAATGCGAATCTCAGATTCGTATTAGTTAGAGTCAGTGCCGTGCGGATGACCAAAGGCACCGATCTCGCCCTTCGCATCGCCATGCGCCTCGCGGTGCTCGGCGACGACGACGGCGCGCCCACGACCCGTGACGTCGCCGACGCCGTCGGCGTCCCCTACAGCCACGCGGCGAAGGTCGTGACCCGCCTCCAACGCCTCGGCGTCGTCGAGGCCCGTCGCGGCCGGGGCGGCGGCCTCGTCCTCACCGCCGAGGGCCGCACCGGCTCGCTGGGTCGGATCGTGCGGGAGCTGGAAGGCGCCGGCGACGTCGTGGGCTGCGAGGACGACCCGCCGTGCCCGCTGCGCTCCGCCTGCCGGCTGCGCGGGGTGCTGCGCCAGGCGCAGGAGGCGTTCTACGCCGTGCTCGACCCGTACACCGTCGAAGAGCTGGTCGCCGACCCCACCGGTCCCGTCCTCCTCGGCCTCCCCCTCGGCCCGCCACCCGATCCGCCCCGAGACCGGCAGCCCGACCCGAGAGCCCCCGGCGCCGTCCGGCCGGAACCCTGACCACCGCGCACCACCCACCCCATCCCCCTAGGAGTACGACGATGCTGTCCGAGAAGTCGGCCGCCACCATCCGCGCCACCCTGCCCGCCGTCGGCGGTGCCATCGGCGAGATCACGAAGTGCTTCTACGGCAGGCTGTTCGACGCCCACCCCGAGCTGCTGCGCGACCTGTTCAACCGCGGCAACCAGGCCAACGGCGAGCAGCAGCAGGCCCTCGCCGGATCCATAGCCGCCTTCGCGTCCGCCCTCGTCGCCCACCCCGACGAGCGACCCGACGCCATGCTGGAGCGCATCGCCCACAAGCACGCCTCGCTCGGCGTCACCCGCGACCAGTACGCCGTCGTGCACCGGCACCTGTTCGCGGCGATCGTCGAAATCCTCAGCGACGCCGTCACCGACGAGGTCGCCGCGGCCTGGGACGAGGTGTACTGGCTGATGGCGAACGCCCTCATCGCCATCGAGGCCCGGCTGTACGACGACGCCGGCAGCGCACCCGGCGCCACCCTGCGCCCGTACGCGGTCGTCGCCCGCCACCGCGAGACGGACGACGTCACCACCTTCGTCGTCCGCCCCGCCGACGGCGCGCCCGCCCCCGCCTTCCGCCCCGGTCAGTACGTCTCCGTGCAGGTCGAACTCGCCGACGGAGCCCGACAGATACGTCAGTACAGCCTCTCCGGCGCCCCCGGCCGAGACCTCCAGTTCACCGTCAAGCGCGTCGCCGCCACCGCCGACGGCGACCCGGCCGGCGAGGTCTCCCAGCACCTCCACGACCACGCCCACGAGGGCGCACGCCTCCTCGTCTCCGCACCCTTCGGCGACGTCCAACTCGACGACGGCACCGGCCCGCTGCTGCTGGTCTCCGCCGGCATCGGGTGCACCCCCATGATCGGGATGCTCGCCCACCTGGCCGCGGCGGGCTCGCCGCGCCGCGTCACCGCGGTGCACGCCGACGTCACCCAGTCCGCCCACGCCTTCCGCGCGGAGCTGGACCGGCTCGTCAGCGAACTCCCGAACGCCGAATGCCACGTCTGGTACGAGGCCCCCGACGGCGACTGGCCCGCGCACCGCACCGGCCGCGTCGACCTCACGGGCCCCACAGACCACGCCCAGCCGTCCGGCATCGAGCTGGCGCCGGACACCACGGCGTTCCTCTGCGGCCCGCTGCCCTTCCTGCGCGCCGTCCGCACCCAGCTCCTGGCGCGGGGCCTCGCCCCCGCCGCGATCCGGTACGAGGTCTTCGGCCCCGACCTGTGGCAGGCCGAGCGCTGATCTGGGCGCTGCTCTGAGCGCTGCTCCGTACGGCTCCGGACACGCCGCCTACGGTCCGTCGGGGCCCAGCTCCTCGCCCCGGCGGAACGCCTCCGCGTACCCCTGCGCGCCCAACTGCGCCCGTGCCTCCGCGCTGATGCGGTCCACGTCGCCCCGCTCGCCCCGGGGCAGCGGCACCCCCACCGAGGCGCGCGCCCGGGTCGCCGCGCCCAGGAGTTCGGCCGCGTGCACGGCGCGGCCGGACGCCAACTGGGCCCCGGCCAAGCCCTCCAGGGCCAGCGCCACCGCCCGGGGGTCACCGCCGCGCCGTGCCTCGGACAGCCCCCGCTGCTGGAGCTGGCGGGCCTGCGCGACCTCGCCCCGTGCCTCGGCGACGAACCCCAGCTCCGCCAGGATCAGCGACGGCACCCCCGACTCGTACCCCATCTCGCGGTGCAGCCGCAGTACCGCCTCCAGGTGTTCCTCGGCCGCCGCGAGCCGGCCTTCCCTGCGGGCGCCCATCCCCAGCCCGATCTCGGCGTACTGCTCGCCGAAGACGTCGGACTGCTCGACCGCCAAGCGGCGGGCCCGCTCGTGGTACTCCCCGGCCTGCGCCAGGTCCCCGGTGAGCAGGGCGATCCGGCCGAGCCCGGAGAGCTGGAACGACACCTCGGGCCACAGGCGCAGGTCCTCCGCCGTCCGCAGCCCCTCCCGGTACAGCCGGCCGGCGAGGGGATAGTCCCCGATCACCTCCGCGTGCGTCTGGAGCGGTACGAGCGCCTGCAACTGCCCCCAGCCGTCGCCCAGGTCGCGGAAGAGCGCGAGGCTCCGCTCGCCGTGCCGGCGCACCGCGTCGAAGTCGCCCCGCAGTTTCGCCTGGAACGCCTGGCTCGCCAGCGCCGCCGCGGTGCCCCACTCGTCCCCCAGGTCACGGAAGGCGGCCAGCGCGCGGGCGACCAGCTCCCGGCTGGGGGCCAGGTCGCGCACCCCGTAGATGTTGGAGCCCACGTGCCACTGGGCGCGCGCCAGCCCCGCGGGGTCGTCGACGTGCTCGTACGGCTCAAGGGCCGCCCGGTACTCCGCCAGCGGGTCGGCGCCGCCGCCCAGCGCGAGACGCGTCCCGCCGAGCCAGGCCCTGGCCGCGGCGACCGCGGGCGCCGAAACCCCGTCCCGGTCCGCCGGCACGAGCGCCAGCACCTGCGCCAAGGAGCGCTCCGCCTCCCCGTGCCGGCCGCGCAGCCGCCAGTACCAGGCCAGCGCGTTCACCAGGCGCAGGGCCAGCACCGCGTCCCCGGCCTCGACGGCGCCCTCCAGCGCGTTGCGGAAGTTGGCGCTCTCGGCGTCCAGCAGCCGTAGCCACCGACGCTGCTCGGGGCCCCGTAGATGGGGCTCGGCGCGCTCCGCGAGCGCGGTGTAGTGGTCCCGGTGGCGCAGCCGGAGCCCCGCCAGCTCACCGCGCTCCCGCAGCTGTTCGACGCAGTACGCGGCAACGGACTCCCACAGTCGGTAGCGCGGGCCGTCCGGGGTGTCGGCCACCACCACGAGGGACGCCTCCACCAGCCGGGCCAGCAGGTCCAGCACCTGCGCCCGGGCCACCCCGTCGGGTGGGACCCCGTCCGTGGGGCACACCCCCTCGGCGGCGGCCAGGGTGCAGCCGTCCGCGTGCACCGCGAGCCGCCGCAGCACCACCTGCTCGGCGTCCCCCAGCAGCTCCCAGCTCCAGTCGATCACCGCCCGCAGCGTGCGCTGACGCGCGGGCGCACCCCGCACCCCGGACGCCAACAGGTGGAAGCGGTCGTCCAGTCGGGCCGCCAACTCGGCCACCCCCAGCACCCGCACCCGCGTCGCGGCCATCTCCAGGGCCAGCGGAATGCCGTCCAGCCGACGGCAGATCGCCGCCACGGCCCCGGCGCCAGCCGCGTCCAGCGCGACGTGCGGGGCAGCGGCCCGCGCCCGGACCGCGAACAGCTCCTCCGCGTCCCGCCCGGCCAGCGGCTCCACCTCGTGCAGCCACTCGCCGCGGACCTGGAGCGGCACCTGGCTGGTCGCCAGCACGGTCAACGAACCCGCCGCCGACAACAGTTCCGCCACCAGCGCGGCCAGCGGCTCCACCACGTGCTCGCAGTTGTCGAGCACCAGCAGCGTCGGCCGGTCGCCCAGCGCCTGCGCCACCCGGTCGGTGAGCGACGGCGGCTCGGCCGCGGCCGTCGGCGCGACGTCGTCCCGTACGCCCAGCACGCCGGCGACCAGCTCCAGCACCTCGGGCGCCGCCGCGGTGCGCGCGGGGGCGAGCGCCGCGAACTCCACCAGCCGCACCCCGCCGGGGAAGGCCCCGTCGAGCCGGGCCGCGACCGCCAGCGCGAGCTGCGTCTTGCCGACGCCGCCCGGGCCGGTGAGGGTGACGAGCCGGCGCCCGGTCACGGCCGCAGCCAACTCCGTCAGCGCCGCGTCCCGGCCGATCAGTTCGGTCAGCGCGGCCCGCGGCACGTTCGACTGCGGACGGGCCGCGGTCGTCGCCGGCGACGGTACGGCGGTGAGCGCCGGGTCCTGCGTCAGGACCGCCCGGTGCAGCGCGGCCAACTCCGGGCCCGGGTCCACCCCCAGACGGTCGGCGAGCACCTCCCGGGCCTCGGCGTAGCTGCGCAGCGCCGCGCCCTGCCGCCCGGCCAGGTACAGGGCCCGTACGTGCGCGGTGCGCAGCCGCTCCCGCAGCGGGTGCAGCGCCACCAGGTCGCCCAGGTCGTCGGCGACCAGGGTGTGTTCACCCAGTTCCAAGCGGGCCTCCGCCTGCTCTTCCAGTACGGTCAGCCGCTGCTCCTCCAAGGAGGCGGCGGCGACGCGGACGAACTCCTCGTCGACGAAGTCGGCGTACGCGGGCCCCCGCCACAGCGCCAGCGCGTCCGCGAGCAGCGCGGTGCGGGTGCGCGGGTCGCCGGCGGCCCGCGCCCGCTCCACGAGGTGGTGGAAGCCGTCGGCGTCCAATGCGTCCTCGTCGACGAGGAGTTGGTAGCCGGGGGAGAGGGACGCGACCAGCGCGCGTCCACCGGGCTCGGCGTCCTCCAGGGCGCGGCGCAGGTGCCAGACCTTGTTCTGGAGCGCGGCGGCGGGGCGGGCCGGCGGCTGCGCGCCCCACAGGTCGTCGACGAGCCGGTCCGCGGACACCGGCCGGCCCCGGTGCACCAGGAGCCCGGTGAGCAGGGCGCGGACCTTCAGTTCGGGTACCCGGACCGGCCGGCCGTCGGCGGTCCACACGCTCAAGGGCCCGAGCACTCCGAAACGCATGCGATCACGCTAACCGAGCAGCGCCGTCGGTCGCACGGCCGTTCTCCCGGAGCTGCGGCGGGAGCGGCGAAGAGAGGGACCGGGAGCGCGGACCGACGAAGGGCCGGCAGCGCGGACCGAGAGCGGACCGAGAGCGCCGCGGCGCACCGTGGAGCAGCGGCGGTCGGGAACGCTCCGGGCCCGTACGGCTCCGCCCGCATCCGCCCGTACCTACTCGTATCCGCTGCACCCGTTGTACTCCGGCGCCCCCGTGCGCCACGGAAAGGAAATCCCATGTCGTCCACCCCGTCCCCGGGCGCGTCCCCGGGCGTCGCCCCGCAGAAGGCCGGGACCCGGGAATGGGCCGGGCTCGCCGTCCTCGCGCTGCCCACCCTGCTGCTCTCCCTCGACCAGAGCGTGCTCTACCTGGCGCTGCCGCACCTCGCGGAGTCCCTCGCCCCCACCGGCACCCAGACCTTGTGGATCATGGACGTGTACGGGTTCATGATGGCGGGCTTCCTGGTCACCATGGGCACGCTCGGCGACCGGATCGGCCGCCGCAGGCTGTTGACGGTGGGCGCCGTCGCCGTCAGCGCCACGTCGCTGCTGGCCGCGTTCTCCACCAGTGCGGAGATGCTGATCGTCGCCAGGGCCCTGCTCGGCGTGGCCGCGGCCACCTTGATGCCGTCCACGCTCGCCCTGATCGGCAACATGTTCCAGGACCCGCACCAGCGCGGTCGGGCCATCGCGGTGTGGGCGAGCTGCTTCATGGGCGGCACCGCGCTCGGTCCCGTCGTCGGCGGAGTGCTGCTGGAGTACTTCTGGTGGGGCTCGGTCTTCGTCCTCGGGGTGCCCGTGATGGCGGTCCTGCTGGTGGCCGGGCCGCTGGTGCTGCCCGAGTACCGGGACGAGAAGGCCGGCCGGATCGACATGCTGAGCGTCGCGCTCTCCCTCGCCGCGATCCTGCCCGTGATCTACGGGCTCAAGGAGACCGCCCGCAACGGCTGGGAGCCGCAGGCGGCCGGCGCCGTGGCCGCCGGCCTGGTCTTCGGCGTCCTGTTCGTGGTGCGCCAGCGCGGGCTCGTCCACCCGCTGTTGGACCTCGCGCTGTTCCGGCGTGCCGCGTTCACCTCGTGGCTGCTGATCCTGCTGCTCGCGATGTCGACGATGAGCGGGGTGTACTACTTCGTCACCGGCTACATGCAGATGGTCGCGGGCCTCTCGCCGTTCGAGGCGGGGCTGTGGATGGTGCCGTCGGCGCTGATGTCCGTCGTCGCCGCGACCCTCGCGCCCACGCTGGTGCGGCACCTGCCGATGGGCGTGGTCGTCGGCGCCGGCCTCGGACTGGCCGCCGTCGGCTATCTGGTGCTCGCCTTCGTGGACCCGGTGGGCGGACTGCCGCTGCTGATCACCGGCTTCGTCGTCAGCTTCTTCGGTACGGGGCCGATCGGCGCGCTCGGCACCAACCTCGTCGTCAGCTCCGCCCCGCCGGAGAAGGGCGGCTCGGCCGCGTCCCTGTCGGAGACCAGCGGCGAGTTCGGCGTCTCCTTCGGCCTCGCGGCGTTCGGCAGTCTCGGCGGCGCGCTGTACCAGAGCGGCGTCGAGGTGCCGGACGGGGTGACGGGCGCGGACGCGGAGGCCGTGCGGGGCAGCATCGAGGGGGCGTTGGCGGTGGCCGGCTCGCTCCCGGCGGACCTCGGCGACCAGGTGCTGGCCGCGGCCCGTGACGCGTACACCGGCGGGCTGACCGTGGTGGCCGTGGCGTGCGCCGTCCTGGCGGCGATCACCGGCGTCATCACGGTGACCGCGCTGCGGAACGTCGGCGCCCAGCGACCCGAGGGCCAGGGGACTGACCCCGAGTCCGTGCGGGAGCCCGAGCGGGAGTCCGAGCCCGAGCGGGACGCCATCGCCCACTGACGATTCGATCGAAGCTCAGTCATCTGCATGCGATTTCTGTTGGGAAATCATCTATCGTGGATTTCCTTCGGGCATTCTCAGTCGGCCCGGAGAGGTGTGAAGGAAGGGGATCGAGGAATCCATGTGGACGTATGAACACAGCATCGTCACCGCGGCGTCACCCGGGGCGGTGTGGGGGTGCTACGCGGACCCGGCCGTCTGGCCCGAATGGGACGAGGAGATGGCGGAGTTGCGCCTCGACGGGCCGTTCGGAGCCGGAGTGACCGGGGCGATGCACCTGTACGGGCTGCCGCCGCTAGCCTTCGCGGTCGTCGAGGCGACGGAGCGCCAGGGGCTGAGCACCGAGACCGCCTTGGAGGACGGGACGGTCATCCGCTTCGTCCACCGCCTCACGGACCGGGCCGACGGCGGTACGCGCATCGTCCACCGGGTGGAGTTGGACGGGCCGTCGGCGGGGGAGCCGCTGGGCGGCGAGATCGCCGGCCCGGTGCCCGCCGCGATGCGCAGGCTCGCCGCGGTCGCGGAGGCGCGCAGCAGGTGAGCGCGGGTTTCGCAGCGCCGGGGAGCCCCCTACGACTCGCTGGTCGTGGGGGGCTCCCCGGCGTCCGCGCGGCCCGCGGTCGGGGCCGGGGCCGGGGCTTTGGCCTTTGCCGGCGCGGGCCCGCCGGCGCGGGCTGCGAGGACCGCGGGCAGCACCGTCAGCAGCCCGGCAGCGGCCATCGCCGAGCCGATCCACAGGGGCGAGGTGAGCCCCAGGTCCGCGTCGATGGCGAGCCCGCCGGCCCACGGGCCCAGCACCACGCCCACGTTGACCGCGGACGCGCTCGCGGTGTTCACCAACGGGCCCGTGTTGGAGACCTGGACCACCCGCGCGCTCATCACGGGGCTCAGCGGCAGCCCGATCAGCCCGAGCACCGCCACCGCGACCAGGGTCGCCGCCCGGTCCTCGGCGACCAGCGCGAACGCGGCGAGGGCGAGCGCGACCGCTGCGAAGCCGTAGCCGAGCATCGGCATCATGTAGCGGTCCGTGTACCGGCCCATGACCATGTTCCCGACGATCGTCCCCACCCCGAACAGTCCGAAGAGCCAGGGCACCGCGGACGCCGAGAACCCGCTGACGTCGGTGAAGATGGGCGCGAAGTAGCTGTTCGCGGCCATGACCGCGCCGATGACGAGGGCGTTGGTGCCGTACGTGGCCCACAGCCGTCCGTTGCGGAAGGCGGCCAACTCCGCGCGCAGGCCGGTCCGCTGCGGCTCGGGGACCGTCGGCACCAGCCGCCACACGGCGAGCGCGCTGAGCGCGGCGAGCAGCGCCACCGCCCAGAAGCTGGCGCGCCAGCCGAAGTGCTGGTCGATCAGCGCGGCTGCGGGCAGCCCCACCACGTGCGCGACCATCAGCCCGCCGAAGAGGGTGGCCAGCGCCCGGCCGCGGCGGGCGGACGGCACCAGGTGCATGCTCACCGCCACCGCGATGCCGAAGAACGCGGACGCGGCGAGCGCCGTGACGATCCGGGCGACCACCAGCACCCAGAACTCCTCGGCCATCGCCCCAAGCGCCTGACCTGCGACGAAGGTGGCCAACAGGCCGAGCAGCGCGAGCTTTCGGGCCGCCCGCAACAGCACGACGGTGAGCACCGGGCCGCCCACCACCATCCCCAGTGCGTACACCGAGATGAGGTAGCCGACGGCGGAGACCGACACCCCGAACTCCTCGGACAGACTGGGCAAAATGCCCGCGATCATGATCTCCGTCGTGTTGAGGCTGAAGACGGCGACCCCGAGAACGACAATGGCGAGAGGCATCCCGCCTCCATTTCCCGTGCGAATGGTTCAGGTGGATGATTTCTTTCTGGAAACCACCTTCATTGGCGCGAGTGATCGATGTCAAGCCGGTCGGGGCGGCGGCTGGTCGACCTGCCCTGGCTGATCCGGGCGGGGCGGCCTGCGGTAGGGTGCTTTCCGAAGGGAAAAGGCTGCGAGGGTGGGCGGTGACGTGATGGCGGTGGACGGATCGGCGACGGCCCCGGGCGGGAAGGCGCCCGACGTCGCGGAGTTGGAGGACGCCCTCTCCCTCCTCCAGTGCGTCCTGGTGGCCCGGCGCACCGCGGCCAGCCCCGAGTCGATCAACTGGCAGCAGTACGACGTACTGGAACTGCTGCGGATCCAGGGGGCCATGACGCCCTCGCTGCTCAGCGACTCGCTGGGGGTCTCCCGACCGACGGTCTCCAAGTCGCTGCGGGTGCTCAAGGATCTCGGCCTGGTCGAACAGGCGGCGCTCGGTGACGACCGCCGCGAGCAGACGACCTCGCTGACGCGCGAGGGGCACCTCTTCCTCTCCCGGGCGGCTCGTGGGCGACGGGAGAACGCGAGGGCGGTGGCGGGGGTGTTGACGCCGGAGGAGGGCGTGGCCTTCGCGACGATGTGCCGCCGGGCGGCGGACGCGGTGAAGGACCTGCTGCCGTAGGCTCGCGCCCGCGAGCGCCCGTCTGCGCGTGCTGCGCCTTGCTGCGCTGCGTGCCGTAGGTTGCGCTTCCCTGCGGCTTTCGACGTAGCCGCCGTAGCCCTGCGCGAACAGCCCACCACCGGGCCGCAGACGACGTCACTGCATGCCCAGCGCTGCGCTACCGCGCTACCGGGGCGACCGCGTTGCCGGAAGCGCGCCGGTGTTCCGTTCGCGGGGGTCGGGTGCTCGGGGTGTGGGAGCCGTGTGCTCGGGGCCGCACGGAGGGGCCCAGACGCGGAGGCAACATGCTACGTTCGTCGGTGATTTGGCCGTGGCAACGACCCCCACTTGAGGTGGACAGGGCACACGTCTCGCGAGTGGTGGATCGGCAGCGCGAGAGGTGATGTCCTCGATGACGGGGTACCGAATTTCGTCCGGTGGGTTATCGGACCAGGCCAAGGAACTCGACGGGTGCGGCGACGACGCCGGGAGGATCCGGCAGGCCGTCGACACCACGACGTGCTACGCCCCGGACGTGCTCGGCGGCTCCGACTCCGGGCCGGCGTACAGCGCGTTCGCCACCGCCTGGGTGGCGGAGACGCGCACGATGGAAGAGGCGCTGCACGAACTCGCCGAAAAGGTACGCCTCGCGAGGCGCGCCTACCGCGGCAGCGACCGGCAGGTGCAGGGCATGGTCCGCGCCGTGCCCTCGGTGGACGGGCAGGACTCCGGCACGCCCGCCCGCGCCGACAACCCTTCGAAGCTGTCCACCTACTGAGGGGGAGTCGATGGCGAAGACCGACTCCACCACCGAACGCCGGCGCGAACTCGCCAAGGTGCAGAAGCGAATCACCTCGGCGGGCAGCAAGAACGCACTGATCGACGCGATCGACGCGGCCCTTCGCGTCCCGCCGCCGGTGGGTGACGTCCCGACCCTGCAGTCCCTCGGCAAGCGCTACTGCGAACAGGTCGACGACGCCGGGCAGCTCGGCGAACGGATCGACAAGGTGGCCAAGCAGGGGCTGCCGGAAGCCTGGGTCGGCGACACCAGCGTCCGCGCCTGCGACGTGGTCTCCGCCGCGGTGCGGGCCGCCCAGCAGGTGTCCGAGGCGTTCGAGGGCGGCGGCAAGGCGCTGCTGCGGCTCGCCGACGCCATCGGCGAGGCCCAGGCCCGGGACGGCGAGGGGCGGGCCAAGCTGCACGAGGCGCGGGGCGTCCTCGGCGGCCAGGACGACGGCTTGATGGACCACCTGATAGAGGACTCCGGTGAGAAGGAGGCCCGGTTGCGGGCCCGTGGCATCGCCACCGTCGGCATCGATGCGGTGTGCCTGGCCGCCGTCTGCGCCGACGACGCGGCCCGGGCCGCCGCCCGCGATCTGAACAAGTGGGCCGCCGAGGCCCGCGCGGGCAGGCTGGCGACGGACGACCTCACGGCCGCCGACCGGCTCGCGCTCGCGGACACCAGCACGGGCGCGGGCGACCGGGAGCAGAACGAGATCCTCTCCGCGAGCGACCTCACACGGGCCGGCAGCCGCATGGAGCAGCTCAGCGACCAGGACAAGGCAGCCGTGGAGCGCCTGTTGGCCCAGGCCACCTCACCGGAGCAGCGCGCCTATCTGCTGAAGGCGCTCGCGGCGGGGAACAGCGTTCCGGACCTCCACGCCTTCCACGGGAAGATCAACGGCCACAGCCCCGAGTGGCTGCGCGAGCACCTGTCGCCGGTGGTCACCGCCGCCGACAGCATGGTCGACGAGGGGCGCAACCCCGACGGGTCCAACACCAACCGGGACGACGTCGGCTTCAAGGGGCAGTTGTGGATCCAGGGCGGCGACGGCAGCGAGGGCACCTGCGTGGCCTCCTCCGTCGTCACCGCCCGCGCCGCGGTCGACCCGATCTACGCCCTGAACCTCACCGGCGGCCCCACCGGGCAGGAGGACGACCCGGCGGCCTTCCGGCAGCGACTGGTCGACGAGCAGCACCGGCTGCACAAGAAGGGTTGGGGCGGCAAGGACTGGAGCGGCATGGGCGACTTGGGCCACCAGTACATCTCGGACTCCGTCATCGGCCGGGCCACCGGCGACGACTACCACCAGAAGGATCTGAAGAACGCCGACGCCCGCAGGGACGTCCTCCCCGAGATCCAACGGATGGTGGCCGAGGGCCGCCCGGTCCCCGTCAGCGTCAAGGGGGACGACAGCGCCCACGCGATGGTGATCATCGGCCAGGACGGTGACAAGCTCCAGATCTACAACCCCTGGGGCACCACCACCTGGGTCAGCGAGAGCGACTTCATCAACGGCACCATGGGCGGGGCTTCGAGCAATGACCTCAAAGATCCGTACCAGGTCCTCCTCCCCAAGTAAGCCAGGCCCTAGGGGGGTCCTCGCGGCTGCCGTCGCGCTCGTCGCCCTGGCCGCCGGCTGCGGGGAGTCGAAGGGCGACTCCCCGCGCAGCCACCCGACCGCGGAGTCGAAGGTCAGCGTGGACGTGGGCGAGGCGTTCACGCTCGCCGTGGACGAGAACCCCTCCACCGGCGAACGCTGGTACCTCGATGCCCCGGAACCGGACGCCTCGGTCGTGCGCAGCAGGGGCGACGACTACGAGTCCGACGCCGAATCCGATGACGACGCGGCCGAGCGGCCCGGCGTCGGCGGCACGCGCGTCTTCACCTTCGAGGCGACCGGCGCCGGCAGCACCGAGATCGCCTTGCTGCACTGCCCCGTGTACACCTGCACCGGCGGACCGAAGTCCCCCGCGCCGGCGTCACCGTCCGCCTCCGCCGCGGCTTCCCGCCCTGCTCCCGAGCGGATCACGTACACCGTCACCGTCAACTGACCGGAGGCACGGCATGGACTCCAGACACCGCACCTGCACCGACGCGGAGCTGGCCGAACTGGACTTCCCCGTGCTGCTCCGCCACGGGCTCGCCGCCGGCGAGTTGCGCACCGCCCTGTACGGGGACGGCGCGGTCGGCGCGGCCGTGGTGCTCGACCGGCTCGGCACCCAGCCCCGGTCGGTCGCCTTCCTCGCCGAGACCGTGCGCGCCGTCGGTCTCGCCGCCGCCGTCGAACTCCCCGCTCCGCTGCCGCGCCCGGAGGCCGCGGCCGAGGTCCGCGAGTGGCTCGCGGCGGCGGCCTCCGTCTCGGGCGGCGTCGACGCGGACGACGCGGCGGCCCGCTGGCTGAAGGCGGTGGCCACGATCATCGAGCTGAAGCAACTGGCCCGGGCCTGATCAGCGCACCCGGCTGTAGGTGCGCACCAGCGCTCCGTTGCCGAAGGCGCGGACGGAGTCGAGCGAGAACTCGGTGATGCCGGCGTCCGCGCCGAACATCGGCATCCCGGACCCGTAGGTCATCGGGTACGTCTTGATGATCAGCTCGTCGATCTCGTCCATCAGCTCCCCGGCGATCTGGGACCCGCCGCACAGCCAGACGTCGAGTTCGCCCTCCTCCGCCTTCAGCTCACGGATGCGGCCGACGAGGTCGTCGGAGATCATCTCGACGTTGGGGTCGGGGGACTCGGTGAGGGTGCGGGACGCGACGTACTCCCGCATGTGCCCGTAGGGGCTGGTGATGCTGATGTCGAGGGCGAGCTGATAGCTGGACCGTCCCTGGACGACGGTGTCGAAGCGTCGGTTCGAGGCGTCCAGGCCGAGGATCCGCCGGCCCTCGACGGAGATCGTCTCCGGGTACTCCGTCATGAGGAAGTCGCGGAACTCCTCGTCCACGAACTTCATCATCGCGTTCGCGTCGCCCGACGGGTCGCCGATGAAGCCGTCGATCGAGCAGGCGATGAAGTAGGTGAGCTTGCGCAAGGTGTTGCCTTCCGAAGAGGGATGAGGGGGTGCGAGTGGGTCGCGTCGTCGTTCCTGCGCCCAACCACTACGTACATAGTGCTCCATGTGTAGTGGTTACGCAAGCGCCCTTCTGCGCCGGACTGCGCCGGACATGCGAAGAGGCGCGGAGGGAACTCCCTCCGCGCCTCTCGGCGAGCCGTGTACGGGCTACTTCGCCAGCAGCGACGAACCCGTGGGCTCCGGCCGCCGTCGCTCCGGTTCGAGCACCGGCACCCGGGGCAACCGGTGCGGCAGCGACCGGTACCACCAGTACGAGACCAGGAAGCCGAAGCCCAGGCAGAGCGCCCCGCCCACCGCGTCCAGCCAGAAGTGGTTGGCCGTGGCCACGATGACCACCAGCGTGGCCACCGGATAGAGCAGCCCGAGCACCTTCACCCACGGCACGGACGCCAACGCGAAGATGATCACGCCGCACCACAGCGACCAGCCGATGTGCATCGACGGCATGGCCGCGTACTGGTTCGACATGTTCTTCAAGTCGCCCGAGGCCATCGAACCCCAGGTCTCGTGCACCAGGACCGTGTCGATGAAGTCCTGCCCCGTCATCAGCCGAGGAGGAGCGAGCGGATACAGGTAGTAGCCGACCAGGGCCACGCCGGTGGTGACGAACAGCGCCAACCGCGCCGCCGCGTACCGCCCCGGATGCCAGCGGTACAGCCACACCAGCACTCCGATCGTGACGACGAAGTGCAGCGTGGCGTAGTAGTAGTTCATGCCCACGATCAGCCACGTGACCGAGTTCACCGCGTGGTTGACCGAGTGCTCGAAGGCGAGCCCCAGGGACTTCTCCAGGTCCCAGATCCAGTCCGCGTTCCGCAGCGCCTGGGTCTTCTGCTCCGGAACGGCGTTGCGGATCAGTGAGTACGTCCAGTAACTCACCGCGATCAACAGCACTTCGAACCAGATTCTGGGGCGGCGCGGAGACCGCAGGTCCTTGAACCGCGCGAACCGCGAACGCGTCGGTCCGACGGCCTCGTCCGCCATGGGTGACGGGGTGGCCGGCCGGCCTTCCAGTGTCTTCACGGTTGTTTCACCCATGGGACGAAAGTCTGCCAGATCCGCACCCACGGACCGATCATCCCTCGGTCCCGTTCCCGGCGCACGCGCTCCCCCTCAGGAAGGAGGCCGTGCACCGGACCGAGGACGAGGGCACCCTGGTCAGCCGCGTCCACCGGAATCGGGCGCCGACGCCGTGGAACCCCGTACGACCAGCTCGGGCATGAAGACGAACTCACTGTACGCGGCCGAAGCGGAACCACTAGGGGCTGGCGGAAGGTTTCCCTGGATCTCCTCCAGCAGGGTCCGCACCGCGGCCTGCCCCATCGCCGGCACCGGCTTGCGCACGGTCGTCAGCGGCGGATCCGTGAAGGCGATCAGCGGGGAGTCGTCGAAGCCGACGACGGAGACGTCGCGCGGCACTTCGAGCCCGCGCTGCCGGGCCGCCCGGATCGCCCCGAGCGCCATCATGTCGCTGGCGCACACCACGGCCGTGCACCCCCGGTCCATCAGCGCCGCCGCCGCGGCCTGACCGCCCTCCAGGGTGTAGAGCGAGTGCTGCACCAACTCGGTGGTGATGGTCTGCGTGGTCAGCCCCAGCTGCTCCTGGACGACCTCGATGAACCCCTCGATCTTCCGGATCACCGGCACGAACCGCTGCGGCCCGAGGGCCAGCCCGATCCTGGTGTGGCCCAGCGAGACGAGGTGGGTCACCGCCAGCCGCATCGCCGCCCGGTCGTCCGGCGAGATGAAGGGCGCCTGCACCTTGGGGGAGTACCCGTCGACGAGGACGAAGGGGACGCCCTGGGCGCGCAGTTGTTCGTAGCGGCCCATGTCGGCGGTGGTGTCGGCGTGCAGCCCGGAGACGAAGATGATGCCCGAGACCCCCCGGTCCACCAGCATCTCCGTGAGTTCGTCCTCCGTCGAACCGCCCGGGGTCTGGGTGGCGAGCACCGGGGTGTAGCCCTGGCGGGTCAGCGCTTGGCCGATGACCTGCGCCAGGGCGGGGAAGATCGGATTCTCCAGCTCCGGGGTGATCAGGCCGACGAGCCCCGCGCTGCGCTGGCGCAGCCGCACCGGGCGCTCGTAGCCGAGGACGTCGAGTGCGGCGAGGACGGACTGACGGGTGGTCGCGGCGACTCCGGGCTTTCCGTTGAGGACGCGGCTCACCGTCGCTTCGCTGACCCCCGCCTGGGCAGCTATGTCGGCCAGTCGTGCGGGTGCGGTCACGGGATGGGACTGTACCGGGCGCATCTCAGACTGCCCACCACACGCATGTCTCGCCCGGCAGGCGCACCGCGCCGCCGCCGAACTCCAGCGCACCCGAAGAGAGCACCGGCCGGCCCGGGACCGGCAGCTCGACCTCCTCCGCCAGGGTGTTCAACGTGCAGACCACGCCGGGGCGGGAGAACACCAGCACCCCCTCGGGGGCCGGCAGCCACTCCATGCCGCCGTCGCCGAGGCCCGACAGCTCCTTGCGCAGCGCCAGCGCGGAGCGGTAGAGCTCCAGCATCGAACGCGGGTCGCCCGTCTGCGCCTCGACCGAGAGGCCGGCCCACGCCGCGGGCTGCGGCAGCCAGCTCGCGCCCGGCCCGAAGCCGTACGGCGCGGCCGTGCCCGACCAGGGGATGGGCACCCGGCAGCCGTCCCGCAGCCCGTCCTGACCGTCGCCCCGGAAGAACGCCGGGTCCTGGCGCACTCCGTCCGGCAGGTCCGCCACCTCCGGCAGCCCCAGCTCCTCGCCCTGGTACAGATACGCGGACCCGGGCAGCGCCAGCGTCAGCAGCGCCGCCGCCCGGGCGCGCCGCAGCCCCTGCGCACCGCCGCCGTACCGGGTGGTGTGGCGGACCACGTCGTGGTTGGACAGGACCCAGGTGGTGGGCGCGCCCACGGATGCGGTCGCCGCGAGGGAGGAGTCGATCACCTGCCGCATCGCGGCGGCGTCCCACGCGCAGGTCAGGAACTGGAAGTTGAACGCCTGGTGCAGCTCGTCCGGGCGCACGTAGAGCGCGAGGCGCTCGGAGGTCGGCGCCCACGCCTCGGCGACGCCGATGCGCTGCCCCTCGTACGAATCCAGCAGCAGCCGCCAGGAGCGGTGGATCTCGTGGACCCCGTCCTGGTCGAAGAAGGGCAGCACCTGGGCGCCGATCATCTTGGCCTGCTCGCGCAGCCCGATGTCCGGCAGGCCCTCGGCCTTCACCATGCCGTGCGCCACGTCGATGCGGAAGCCGTCCACGCCCAGGTCCAGCCAGAAGCGCAGGATCGACTCGAACTCCTCGCGCACCGCGGGGTGTTCCCAGTTCAGATCGGGCTGCTCGGGGGCGAACAGATGCAGATACCAGTCGCCTGCGTCGGTGCGGGTCCAGGCCGGGCCGCCGAAGACCGACTCCCAGTCGTTCGGCGGGAGGTCGCCGTCGGGGCCGCGGCCGGGGCGGAAGTGGTACAGCGCGCGCTCGGGGGCGTCCGGGCCGCCGTCGACGGCCGCGCGGAACCAGGCGTGCTGGTCGGACGTGTGGTTGGGCACGATGTCGACGATCACGCGCAGCCCGAGCCGGTGCGCCTCGCGGACCAGGTCGTCGGCGTCCGACAACTCCCCGAACAGCGGGTCGACGGAGCGGTAGTCCGCGACGTCGTAGCCCCCGTCGGCCTGCGGGGAGGCGTAGAAGGGGGTGAGCCAGACGGCGTCCACACCGAGGTCCGCGAGGTGCGGCAGACGCTCGCGGACGCCGCGCAGATCGCCGATGCCGTCACCGTCGCTGTCGGCGAACGAGCGCACGTACACCTGGTAGATGACGGCGTCCCGCCACCAGCCCGCCGAGGGTGCGGCGGACTGGTCACGGAGGGTGGGAGCGAGCTCCTGGGTCATGTACTTTCCCTTGAAAGTCGTCACAAACAGTGTCGTGCGGGTATGTGCTGATGTCTGCGGTCGTCTGCGCTTGTCTGTTTGTTTCTGCGGTGGTGTGGGCACGTCTGCGCCGTCATGGACAGGGATGTTCTGCCCCGTTCGGCCGGTGCTCAACGCGCCGTTCGCCGTTCTGGCGTGGATACGCCAGCAGTGCCGCCAGCAGTGCCGCCAGCAGGGCCGCCGGCAGTGCTGCCGGCGGTCCCGCCAACCGGGCCGCCGGCAGTCCCGCAGGCGGCTGCGCCCGCGCCTCATCCCTTGGTGCCGCCGGCGGTCAGTCCGGCCACCAGGTGCCGTTGCGCGAAGAAGAACAGCAGCCCGGCCGGGAGCATGATCAGCACGGAGGACGCGGTCATCAGCCCCCACTCGGCGCGGTGCGGACCGACGAACGTCTGCAGGCCCACGGCCAGGGTGTACTTGCCCTCGCTGCTGAGGAAGGACGTTGCGAACGCCACCTCGCTCCACGCGGTCAGGAAGGTGTAGAAGGCCGTCACCGCCAGCCCCGGCCGCGCCAGCGGCACGATCAGCCGCCAGAAGGTGCCGAAGGGGGTGAGCCCGTCCACCCGCCCCGCCTCGTCGATCTCGGTCGGGATGGTGTCGAAGTACCCCTTCAGCATCCACGCGCAGAACGGCACGGACACCGAGCAGTACGTGACGATCAGACCGCCGTAGCTGTCGAGCAGCTTCAGCTCGCCGAGGATGTTGTACAGCGGCACGATCAGCACCGCCACCGGGAACATCTGGCACACCAGGAACGTCCACATCAGCGACCGGTGGCCGGGGAAGCGCAGCCGGGAGACCGCGTAGCCGGCGCTCGCCGCGATCAACACGCCCACCAGCATCGTCCCGCCGGCGATCAGCACCGAGTTCAGGAACCAGGTCGCGAACTCCGTCTCGCCCAGCAGGTGCCGGTAGTTGGCGAGGGTGAAGCCCTCCAGCTCCATCGGGTGCGTCCAGCCGTTCTCGCCGCGGATCGAGACGAGCACGATGAAGACGACCGGGAAGAGCGCGACGACGCTGGCGGTGATCAAGGTGGCGTGCAGCGCGACGGACGCGCCGCGCGAGCGCTCGTCGCGCCCGCGCACCCGCCGCGCCGGCTCCGCGGCCCCGACCGCCCTCGGTTCGACCCGTACGGTCGGCGTCTTCTCGACGGCACTCACTTGGCGGCCTCCTGACGGTTGAGCATGCCGCGGTAGAACACGGAGAACACCAGGAGCAGCGAGAGGATCACGATGCCGTACGCCGCCGATCCGGCGTAGTCCCGCACTCCCTGGAAGGCGAGGCGGTACGCGTAGGTCACCAGGATCTCGCTCTCCGTGCCGCCCGCCTGTCCGATGACCAGGTAGATGATCGGGAACATGTTGAAGGTCCAGATGGTGCCCAGCAGGACCACGGTGGTGCTGACGGGCTTGAGGCCGGGCAGCGTCACGTGCACGAACCGTTGCCAGGGCGACGCGCCGTCCATCTCGGCGGCCTCGTGCAGCTCCCGCGGGATCGACTGGAGTCCGCCGAGGATGGCGACCATCATGAACGGCACCCCGAGCCAGGTGTTCACCGCGATGACGGAGAGCTTCTGCACGAAGGGGTCGCCGAGCCAGTCGACGGGGGCCACGCCCACCTTGCCGAGCAGGGCGTTGAAAACCCCGTTGTCGGTGTTGTACATCAGCTTCCACGCGAACGCGGCGACGAACGCGGGCACCGCCCACGGCAACACCAGCAGCACCCGGTACAGCGACCGGCCGCGCATGCGCCGGTTGAGCAGCAGGGCGAGCCCGAGGCCGATCCCGTAGTGCAGCAGCACGCAGCTCAGCGTCCACAGCACGGTCCACGTCAGCCGCGGGTAGAAGGACCCCTCCTTGCCGGAGAGGATGTTCCAGTAGTTGTCGAGCCCGACGAAGGAGTACGAGGACGGCACCTCGAAGTCGCCGATGGTGCGGCCGATGTTGGCCTCGTTGGCGTCGGTGAACGACAGGTAGATCCCGCGGCCCAGCGGATAGCCGATGAGCACGCCGAGGACGATCACCACCGGCAGGACCATGGCCCACGCGTACCAGTGGGTGGTGAAGGACCGTCTGGTCCTGACTATGAGGGTGGTCATCTTTCTCCGTACGTCCCTGGGTGCGGCGGCGAGGTCTGCGAGCGGCGCCCTAGTTCGTCTTGTAGTCCTTCAGGAGCTTGGTGTTCCACTCCTTCGCGAGCGCGTCCAGGCCCTCCTCGGGGGAGGCGTCGCCGCGCAGCACCTTCACGTAGTGCTGGTCGAAGGCGACGAACAGGTCGCCGACGCCGGGGATCACCGGGCGGGACCTGGCGATGGAGAGCGCCTGCTGGAACGCCTTCTTCGCCGGGTCCGCCGTGACTTCGGCGGTGTACGCGGACTTCCGGGTGGGGAGCGTGTTGATCTCCTTGGCGGTCAGCTCCTGGCTCTTGGCCGACGCCATGAACTTCACGAACAGGTACGCCGCGTCCTTGTTCTTGGAGCCCCGGTAGACGGAGTAGTTGTGCCCGCCGATGGGGGCCGCGGCCTTGCCCGACGAGCCGGCGGGGATGTTGGCGATGCCGAGGTTGTCCTTGTTCTTGAACGCCTTGCCGCTGTAGTCGTCGGAGACCGACCACGGCCCGTTGATCACCATGGCGATCTTGCCGTCCTTGAAGGACGTCTGGGCGGCGACGTACCCGTCCGTGGTGGCGGGCTTGAGCGCCACGTCCGGGCGGGCCAGCTTGAGGGCGGTCTCCATGCCCTTGACGGCCTCGGGGCTGTTGACGGTGATCTTCTTGGCGGACACGTCGAGCATGTCGGCGCCCTCGCCGTACAGGAACGGCAGGGAGAAGTAGCCCTCGGGGTTCAGCTGGGTGCCGGTGACCCCGGTCTTCTCCTTGATCGTCTTCGCGGTGGCGATGAACTCGTCCCAGGTGGCCGGAGGCTTGGTGATGCCGGCCTTCGCGAAGACCTCCTTGTTGTAGAGGAGCGCGAGGGTGTCGGTGACCTGGGGGACGCCCACGGTCTGGTCCTGCCACTTGGCCGTGGACAGCGGCCCGGGCAGGAAGTCGTCGACGCCGTCGAGCGCGGGCGTGCCGTCCAGGGGCTGGAGGTAGCCGAGGTTCGCGAACCCGGCCGACCAGCCGACGTCGGTGCGGATGACGTCGGGCGCGCCCTTGCCGGACTGGGCCGCGGTCTTGAACTTCTGCTCGGCCTGGTCGAAGGAGACCGAGGTGCGGTTCACCTTGATCTTCGGGTACTCCTGCTGGAACTGGGCCACGAGCTTGTCGTACGTGGGCCCCTCGGCCTCGTTCGACGTGTCCCACCAGGTGATCGAGCCGGACACGGACCCCGGGTCCTCGGCCGCCTTCTTGCCGCTGCTGTCACCGGAACCGCCGTCGCCACCGCCGCACGCGGTCACGGTCAGCGCCAGTACGCCCGCTATCGCGGTGACCGTCATGCCCTTGCGCATCGTGAACTCCTCATTGAGGTCAGGACCTGCCAGTCCTCAACGGGCCTGGCTGCTGCGGCGTGAAGCTAACAGTCCTGCAAGAGTTTGCGAAAGACCTTGCAGAAAGAAAACGGGCCCGGTGTCCAGGTCGTAACCTCCCCGTGTCCTACGGATTTCGTGGTCATGGCACGGGGGTTGACCGCCCTTCAGGACGTCTTCTACGGTCTGCAGCCAGGCGGGGCGCCGGAGTTGCTGCAAGAAACGACAAGTTCTTGCAAGGAAACTTGCGAAAGGTTTCAGGAGGAGACATGCCCCGCAGCAGACCCCTGTCCGCCGTGCTCGCCCTCGTGGCGGCGGCATCGTTCGCCGTCACGGCCCCCGCCCCCACCGCGCAGGCGGCACCGCCCGGCCCCAAGGACGTGACCGCCGTCCTCTTCGAGTGGCGCTTCGACGCCGTCGCCCGCGCCTGCACCGAGCAACTCGGCCCCGCCGGATACGGCTTCGTCCAGGTGTCCCCGCCCCAGGAGCACATCCGCGGCGCACAGTGGTGGACCTCGTACCAGCCCGTCAGCTACGAGATCGCCGGCCGGCTCGGCGACCGCGCCGCCTTCGCCGCCATGGTCAACACCTGTCGCACGGCCGGTGTGAAGGTCGTCGTCGACGCCGTCATCAACCACATGTCGGCCGGCGACGGGACCGGCACCGGCGGCTCCCGCTACACCAAGTACGACTACCCCGGCATCTACTCCGGCTTCGACTTCGACGACTGCCGCCACCCCATCACCAACTACCGCGACCGCTGGCACGTCCAGTCGTGCGAACTGGTCGGGCTCGCGGACCTCGACACCGGCGAGGAGTACGTCCGCAGACGCATCGCCCGCTACCTCAACGACCTGCTCTCCCTCGGCGTCGAAGGGTTCCGCATCGACGCCGCCAAGCACATGCCCGCCGCCGACCTCGCCAACATCAAGGCCCGGCTCACCAAGCCGGACGCCTACTGGAAGCAGGAGACCATCCACGGCGACGGCGAGGCCGTCTCGCCCGCCGAGTACCTGGGCAACGGCGACGTCCAGGAGTTCCGCTACGCCCGCGACCTCAAGCGGGTGTTCCAGCAGGAGAACCTGGCGTACCTGAAGAACTACGGCGAGGGCTGGGGCCACCTGGAGTCCGGCAAAGCGGCCGTCTTCGTCGACAACCACGACACCGAACGCGGCGGCGACACCCTCTCGTACAAGGACGGCGCCGCCTACACCCTCGCGAACGTCTTCATGCTCGCCTGGCCCTACGGCGCGCCCGACGTCCACTCCGGCTACGAGTTCACCGACCGCGACGCCGGACCGCCGAACGACGGCGCGGTGCGGGCCTGCTTCAGCGACGGATGGAAGTGCCAGCACGCCTGGCCCGAGATCGCCTCGATGGTGGCCCTGCGCAACACCGCCCGCGGCGAGCCGGTGACCCACTGGTGGGACGACGGCGGCGACCGCATCGCCTTCGGCCGCGGCACCAGGGCGTACGTCGCCATCAACCACCAGGGCACGCCCCTGACCAGGACCTTCCAGACGGCGCTGGCACCCGGCACGTACTGCGACGTGCAGTCGAAGCGCCCGGTGACCGTGAACGCCTCGGGACAGTTCACCGCCACCCTGGCGCCGTCCACCGCTCTGGCCCTGCACACCGGCGCCCGCACCTGCAGCTGAACGCCGGCGCCCGCACCTGAAGCTCGCCGCCCCCCACGGCCGCACTACCCAAGGAGAAGTGACACGTTGGTCCGCAACGGACGGACGAGACGCTGCACCGTCGCCCTCGTCGCCGCACTGCTGGTCGGGGCGTCGGCAGGCTGGACCGGGCCCCCGCCGCCGCAGGCCGCCCCCGCGCCACCACCCGCCCCCGCCCCCACCAAGGCCGAGGCGCAGTGGATCGACCGCACCACCGTCGTCTGGCAGATCGCGGCAACGCCCGCGACCAGCCAGGAACTGGTGTACGCGGCCGGGCGGTCGGCCCCCGCAGCGGCCGGCGACCTCGGCGACGAAGGCCGCCGACTGCGGCTCAAGCCCACCGCCCTCACCGACGCCCAGAAGACGAAGCACCCGCACCTCAAGAACCACCCGGCCTTCGCCGTCGACGCCCGGGACGCCCGCCGGGCTCCCGAAGCCCTGCGCGGCCAACTGGTCGCCACCCAACGCGACGCCACCGGGGCGCTGCTCGCCGCGACCGGGGTGCAGACCGCGGGCGTCCTCGACGACCTGTACGCGGCGAAGGCCACCAAGGCCGCCCTCGGACCCGTCTTCACGAAGAAGGGCGTCACGCTCTCCGTCTGGGCGCCCACCGCCACCACCGTCGCCCTCGACCTCGACGGCCGGGCCGTGCCGATGCGCCGCGACGACGCCTCGGGCGTCTGGTCGGCGACCGGACCGCGCGCCTGGGCCGGCAAGCCGTACCGCTACCGCGTCACGGTCTTCGCCCCCAGCGTGCAGCGGACCGTGGTGAACGAGGTCACCGACCCGTACTCCACCGCCCTGACCACCGACTCCCGACGCAGCCTGGCCGTCGACCTCAAGGACCCGAAGCTGGCGCCCAAGGGGTGGGGGACGCTGCGCAAGCCGCCCGCGGTGCCGCTGCGGGACGCCCAGATCCAAGAGCTGCACGTGCGCGACTTCTCCGTCGCGGACCCCACCGCCGACCACCCCGGCACCTACCGCGCCTTCGCCGACCGCGACTCGACCGGCAGCAGGCACCTCAAGGCCCTGGCCGCCAGCGGCACCTCCTACGTCCACCTGCTGCCCGTCTTCGACATCGGCACGATCCCCGAGCGCCGCCGGGACCAGCAGCAGCCGCCCTGCGAGCTGACCGCGTACGCCCCCGACTCCGCCGAACAGCAGGCGTGCATCGCGAAGACGGCGGCGAAGGACGCGTACAACTGGGGGTACGACCCGCTGCACTACACCGTGCCGGAGGGCTCGTACGCCACCGACCCGAACGGACCGCGCCGCACCGTCGAGTTCCGCGAGATGGTCGCCGCCCTCAACGCGAGCGGGCTGCGCACCGTGATGGACGTGGTCTACAACCACACCGTCGCCAGCGGCCAGGACGACAAGTCCGTCCTCGACAAGATCGTGCCCGGCTACTACCAGCGGCTGCTCGCCGACGGCAGCGTGGCCACCTCCACCTGCTGCGCCAACACCGCCCCCGAGCACGCGATGATGGGCAAGCTGGTGGTGGACTCCGTCGTCACCTGGGCGAAGGAGTACAAGGTCGACGGCTTCCGCTTCGACCTGATGGGCCACCACCCCAAGGCCAACATGCTGGCCGTCCGCAAGGCCCTGGACGCGCTGACCCCGGCCCGCGACGGCGTCGACGGGAAGAAGGTCCTGCTGTACGGGGAGGGCTGGAACTTCGGCGAGGTCGCCGACGACGCCCGCTTCGTCCAGGCCACCCAGAAGCACATGGCCGGCACCGGGATCGCGACCTTCTCCGACCGGGCGCGCGACGCGATCCGCGGCGGCGGGCCCTTCGACGACGACCCCGGCGTCCAGGGCTTCGCCTCCGGGCTGTACACCGACCCCAACCCGGCCGCCGCCAACGGCACCCCCGAACAGCAGCGCGCCCGACTGCTGCACTACCAGGACCTGATCAAGGTCGGGCTCACCGGAAACCTGGCCTCGTACGCCTTCACCGACAGCCGGGGGCGCACCGTGCGGGGCTCCGAGGTCGACTACAACGGCGCCCCGGCCGGGTACGCGGCGCAGCCCGGCGACGCCGTCGCCTACTCCGACGCCCACGACAACGAGACGCTGTACGACGCCCTCGCCTTCAAGCTGCCGCGCACCACGTCCGCGGACGACCGGGCGCGGATGCAGGTGCTGGCGATGGCGACCTCGCTGCTGTCGCAGGGCCCGACGCTCTCCCAGGCCGGCACCGACCTGCTGCGCTCCAAGTCGCTGGACCGCAACTCGTACGACAGCGGCGACTGGTACAACGCGATCCGCTGGGACTGCCGGCAGGGCAACGGCTTCGGCCGCGGGCTGCCGCCGGCCGCCGACAACCGGGACAAGTGGGACCGCGCCCGGCCGCTGTTGGCCACGCCCGGCGTCACGGCCGGCTGCCCGCAGGTCCGGGCCGCTTCAGCCGCCTACCGCGACCTGCTCGCGATCCGCACCGCGGAGCCGGCGTTCAGCCGGGCGACGGCCGAGCAGGTGCAGGAGTCGGTCTCCTTCCCGCTGTCCGGGACGGACGAGACGCCCGGTGTGATCACGATGAAGGCGGGGGACCTCGTCGTCGTCTTCAACGCGACGCCCCAGCGGCAGACGCAGCAGGTGCCGTCCCTCGCGGGCGCCGCGCACCGGCTGCACCCCCTCCAGGCGCGGGGCTCCGACCGTACGGCGGCCACCTCGTCGTACGAGCGGGGGACGGGCTCCTTCACCGTCCCGGCGCGCACGGTGGCGGTCTTCACCAGCAGGTGAGACGCGCACGGCCCGGGTCCCGCGAGGGGCCCGGGCCCTAGGTCGTGTCTGACAAATAGCGTCGTCCGCCCCTGAGGGCGGGAGCCGCGGCCCAGACGGGATTTGTCAGACACGACCTAGCGCGGGGCCGGCACCTGGCCCGTCGCGCCCTGCGGGCCGGCCGGCACCAGGGCCATCAACCGGCCCAGCAGATCCGCGAACGGGCCGTCCACCGGCTCGTCCTTGAGCACCCCGGTGATCACGGCCGCCGTCTCGTCGTCGTACGAAGCGCTCACCGCGCACAGCGCCGCGAAGTCGTGCACCAACTGGACCTCCAACTCGCCGCGCGGAATGCGCCGGCCGTCCAGCCACAGCAGCGCCGTCGTCTCGGCGAGGGAGACCCAGGAGCGGACCACGAGGGCGAGGCGCACCGGGGGTTCCGCGATCCGCAGGTGCGACAGGATCTGGTCGTACGCCGCCTGCCGCACCTCGTCGATCATCGCCGTCGTCCGCGAGGAGCCGACGGCCGGGCCGCCGCGCATCAACGCGAAGAAGCCGGGCCCGTGCTCGTCGACGAAGTCGAAGAAGCGGCGCATCACCCGCAGCAGCCGGGCGCCCAGCGGCCCTTCCTGCGGCTCGACGAACCGGGCGGCCAGGTCGTCGGCGGCCCGGCGCAGCGCCGCCTCGTACAGGCTCTGCTTGCCGGGGAAGTAGTGGTACACCAGCGGTCGGGAGATGCCGGCGGCCGAGGCTATCTCGTCGATCGACACCTCGTCGGGGGAGCGGGCGCTGAAAAGGTCCAGCGCCACGCCGATCAGCTGCTGCCTGCGCTCCTCGACGCCCATCCTGCGGCGTACCCCGGTCGTCATGTCCACCAGCGTACCGACTGCCCTCCGTGCACATGTTCTACAGGTCGCCCACACCGGGTCGCTACAAGTCGAGCACCAGGCGCCGGCCGTGGCAGCGGGAGACGCAGATCAGCATCGAGTCGTCCCGCTCGGCGTCGGTCAGCAGGTCGTCGCGGTGGTCCACCTCGCCGGCCAGCACGGTCTGTTGGCAGGTACCGCAGAAACCCTGCCGGCAGGAGTACGCCACGTTCGGTAGCGCCGTATGGACGGCCGCCAGTACGGACTGGTCCGCCTCGACCCGTACCGTCCGGCCCGAGCGGCGCAGTTCGACGTCGAAGGCGGCGCCGGGCGCAGCCGCGCCCGCGTCGGCGGCGAACCGCTCCAGGTGCAGCGCCCGGCCCTCGGGCAGCAGCCCGGCGACCGCGTCCATCAACCCGCCGGGCCCGCAACAGTAGATCGCGGTCTCCGCGCTCACGGAGGTCAGGAAGTCCAACGCCGGCCGGCCGTCCGCACCCGTGGCGACGACGGTGACGCGCCCGCCGTCCGCGCCCAGCTTCTCGACCTCGTCGAGGAACGGCATCGAGGCGCGCGACCGACCGCAGTACAGCAGCCGCCAGTCGGCGCCGGCCGCGGCGACGGCCCGCAGCATCGGCAGGACGGGCGTGATCCCGATGCCGCCGACGACGAAGACGTACGCCAGCGAGGCCACCAGCGGGAAGCGGTTGCGCACCCCGCGGACCTCGATCCGCGCCCCCTCGCGCAGCCGTTCGTGCACCTCGCGCGAGCCGCCGCGGCCGTCGTCGACCAGGCGCGTCGCCACCGCGTACGCCCCCGTCTCGGCCGGGTCGCCACACAGCGAGTACTGCCGGACGAGCCCCGACGGCAGCACCAGGTCGAGGTGGGCGCCCGGCTGCCAGGGCGGCAGCGGCGCTCCGTTTGGGGCCTCCAGGCGCAGTTGGACGACTCCGTCGGCGGGCTCGGTCCGTTCGGTGACGGTGACGGTGACGATCTGCCGGCGTGTGGCGGTCGCGCCCCGGCCGGCGGCGATCGGGGCCATGCCGCGCGCCCGGCCCTGTCCGGAGACGGGTTCGCTCAGCGCCGGCATCGGCCACAGCGGGGAACGCTCGATGCGGCGCCGCGCCGCCCGCTTGGCGAGGGCGACGGCACCGGCCGCACCGGCGGTGAGAGCCAGGGCGCCGAGGTTGAGGGGGCGGGGGGCCATCGCTCAGCGGCCCCCGTTCGCGCCGGGGGAGGACGCCAGATAGGCCACCGCCTGTGCCGTACTGCCCTCCTGGGAGGGGTGATAGGCGCGGCTGAGGTAGCGGGGGATGGAGCGCAGCATGTCGCCGGTCGCCGGCAGCACGCCCGCCCGGCCCGCCCGGTGGAACTGCCCGAACGACGCCTTGCCGTCGGCGAGCAGCGGATCGTTCGCCATGAAGAACCGCACGCCGCGCTGCCAGAGGAAGACGAGGGTGGAGAACGCGGTCGCCCAGGTGCGCACCCGGCGCCGGTAGTCGCCGTCGACGTGGGTGAACAGGTCGAAGGCGACAGCCCGGTGCTCCACCTCCTCCGCGCCGTGCCAGCGCAGCAGGTCGAGCATCATCGGATCGGCGCCGCGCCGGTCCAGCTCGTCGGCGTTGAGGACCCAGTTGCCGAGGAAGGCGGTGTAGTGCTCGATCGCGGCGATCAGCGCGACGCGCTCCAGCAGCCACCAGCGGCGCGCCCGCCCGGGCGGCAGGGTGCGGTCGCCCAGCAGCTTCTGGAACATCCAGTCCACCTGGGCGGTGTACGGGGTGGGGTCGAGCCCGAGGGCCTTGAGGTGCGGCAGTACGTCGTCGTGCGCCTGCGAGTGGACGGCCTCCTGGCCGATGAAGCCGATGACGTCCGCGCGCAGCCGGTCGTCCTCGATCAGCGGCAGCACCTGCTTGTAGACGTGGATGAACCATCGCTCCCCGGCGGGGAGCAGCAGGTGGAGCACGTTGATGGTGTGGGTGGCGAAGGGATCGCCGGGCACCCAGTGGAGAGGGGAGTCCGCCCAGTCGAACGAGACCTTGCGGGCCTTGAGTTCGACGTGCTCCGACGCGACCGGAGCGGGCTGCGTGTTAGACATGCCGTCAATGTACTGACGGGTAAAGCGCGCGACCAGATGCGTGCACGCGCTTTTCCCTCCGCTCGGGCGCGGCCCCGCCGCGGCGCCTGTGCGGTGTCGGCGTCTGCGGCCCGTCTGTGGCTGTTCGCGCAGTTCCCCGCGCCCCTGTTTTACGCGCCGCGCGTTGGTCTCTGCGGCCCGGTGGTGGGCTTGTCGCGCAGTTCCGCGCCCCTGGAAGCCTCAGCTCGCAGACAACTGACGGGGGAAGCGAAACAGGGGCGCGGGGAACTGCGCGACAAGCCGCGTACTACCCGCAGACGCCGACACCGCACAGGCGCCACGGCGGGACCGCGTTCCTTGAGGCGAGGGCCTCGAACTACGCGGGCGCTACGCGCCAGCCGCTGAAGGCGACCGTGCCGCGGGCTCCGCTGCCTCCGTTCGCCGCCGTCATGAAGACGCCCACGTCCTGGACGCCCGCCGCGCCCGGCGACGAGACCGTGGCGATGGTGCGCCACGTCGCGCCGCCGTCCGTGGACAGCTCCCCGGTGAAGTCGGCGCCCTGGCCCCGGGTCAGCCGCAGCAGGACCGGTGCGCGCACGCCCGTGATCCGGCGGTACACGTCGAGGGTGCCGTCGCCGTTGGAGTCGTACGACAGCGCGACGCCCTGGCCCGGCGTCACCGCCAGATTGACGAAGCCGGTCGCACCGGGGCGGGCCAGGTCGTCCCGTACGACGATGCCCGACCGCGCCCAGCTGCTGGTGTTGGCCTGGGAGTCGACCCGGACCGTGACCGCGGTGCCCGGGGTGAGCAGCCCCTTCCGGTACGCCGTGCCGAAGTGCGCGGTGCCCCGCCACAGGTCGTTGCCCGCACCGTTGATCGCCAGCCGGTCCCCGAGCTGACCGAAGACCGCGGCGTTGTTGGCGTACGTGTGCCACTCGGCCGCCAGCGGGGCGGCGACGTGCAGTTCGCCGACCTGGGTGACCGGCACCGCGTCCGCGCCCTTCGGCCCGTACCGCACCGTCAGCCGGTACGGCAGCGCCCGCAGGGGCTCGGTCAGGGCCTCACCGGGCGCGCTGACCCGCCAGCCGACCGCGCCGGAGCCACCCGCGGCCACGCTCGTCAACGAGCGCGTCGCCGGCGGCTGCGGCGACAGCTCGGCGGCGGCCAGCGTGAGGTCCACCCGGCCGGTGGCGCGCAGCCCGTTGAGGTTGCGGAAGGTCGCCGTCAGCTCGCCCGCACTGCCCGGCCGGAAGACCGGCGGGTCCACCGTCACCGCGGTCGTGCCCTGGTACGCGGCGCTCGCCAGGGCGTCGCGCACCCTGAGCGCCGTGCGGTGGGCGTCACCCGTCGAACGGGTCGGATAGGCGCGGCGCTCCTTCGTCCACGCCTCCTCGGAGGGGTACCAGTCGAAGGACTTGGGCGCCCGCCCCTGCTCCAGCGCCGCCGTCAGCTCGGTGAAGTACGCCTCCCACTGCGGTACGTGGACGTCGGCGATCAGTCCGTGCCAGTCGCGGTTGGCGTAGTTGGACAGTGCGTTCGCGGCCGGCCGGTCCGCCCACGTCGTGATCAGCGCCCGCGCCGTGCGCTCCAGCTCCACCGCCTCCGCCGGGCTGGTCGCCAGCCACTTGGCGTCCTCCAGCCAGGGTCCGAGCAGGAACGCCCGGTGGCAGCCGGCCGTCGTGTCCGCGAGCCGCATCAGCTTCAGCCACACCGCGGCCACGCCCTTGAACGCCGCCACGTCCTTGCTGGCGTACGCGGCCCGCAGGGCGAACTGCAAGGTGCGCGAACGGTTCGCCAGCGCCTGCCGTGCCAGGTCGGTCACGTCGTACCGATAGGTGTCGCTGTCCCGCAGGTCCCCGTCCACCTCCAGCAGCGCGGCGAACGCGCGGTCGAAGCCGGCCGGGTCGAACGCGGTGCCGATGGACGACGTCAGACTGGGCCTGCGCAGGAAGTGCGAGTCGTACGGCCGCCCGTCGGTGCTGGTCAGCTTGTACGCGGTGGCCGCCAGCGCCGCGAAGGCGGTGCTCGCAGCCGCGTCCTTGCCGCCGTAGCGGACGTGCGCGTACTCCGCGAACCACGCCGCCCGGTCGATCTTCTCCTTGCGCCACGCCAGTTCGCTGAACAGCTCCAGCGCGAGCGGATCGCGCTCCGCGGCCTCCGGCATGTACGCGGTGCCCACCAGCGCGCTGCCCGGCCGGTCGCGCCAGGCCGCGAACCGCTCCGTCCACCGGTCCGTGTTCGCCCCGATCGTGGTCCGCCCGCCGAAGTTGGGGATGGTGCCGAAGGCGTACGGCGCCCCGCCCCACTCCTTCTCGCGGTCGACGGTGGTGTCCAGGTCGGACAGGCCGTCGACGATCAGCACCCGACGGGTGTCGATGGCGTCCAGCAGCGCCGGCCGCGGGTTGGACTGCCAGCCCAGGATCACCCACGTCGCCTCCGGGCGGGCGGTGCGCAGCGCCTTCTCCACGGCGCGCGCCGCGTCCGGCACCGGCACGTCACCGGCGCTGCCGCCCTCGTGCAGCAGATCCATCTTGAACAGGTCGGTCGCCCCGAACAGCTCCTCCTGGTGCCGGTAGAAGGCGGCGGCGACGCGGGGGAAGACGGAGGTGCGCGGGTCCAGCCAGTCGGGCCGGCGCAGCCCGTTCCACAGGCCCTGCGCGATGACCCGCGACCCCGGATTGCGCTCGGTGAAGCCGTCCGGCACCGTCCCGAAGTAGCCGGGCAGCACGGGCTGCATCCCCAGTTCACGCAGCCGCTGAGCGATCTTCAGGCCCAGCTCGGCGCGGCGCGCCAGCAGTTCGGGCGAGAGCGGCCCGCCGTACTCGCTCATGTTCTGCAACAGCCACCACGCCTGGTGCGAGGGCGCCGGCAGCCAGGTGCGGGCCTCCAGGTCGGAGTAGCCGAAGTCCTTCAGGAGCAGGTGGTACACGGCCTCCTGGCCCGGCGTCACCAGCACTTCGTTGCAGCCGTGCAGGGCCAGCACGTCGATCAGCCGCTCCCAGCGCGCCCAGTCGGCGTAGGGGGCGGTGTAGCCGTCGTGCGTGTCGTTGTACGCGAACCGGTGCGGCACCGTCGCCGACCGCTCCAGCGCGGTGCGCGGCGCCGGCAGCTCGTCGGGCAGGTCGAGCCGGCTGCCCGACCAGGAGACGTGCGCCCGGCACACGTACTTCAGGTACCAGTGGACCCCGGTCAGTGCGACGGCGGGGGACGTTCCGGTGACTTCGATGCGTCCTTTGGCGCCGGTGACGGCGAACCGCTCCGGGCCCTCGATCGCCCGCAGGCGGAACTGGTCCGCGTGGCGCGGCAGCAGCCGGCGGAGGGCGGCGCGGGCCGCGGTCAGCTCGGCGTCGTGGCCGGCGGCGGTTTTGGTCTTGGTGGTGACGGTGGTCGGTGGTGGGGCCTGTCCGGAGGGGGTGAGGTGATCGGCGGCAGCCGCGCGGCCACCGAGGGCCGCACTCGCTCCGATCGCTCCCGCGGTGCCCAGGACCGTACGTCTCGACGGCTCGAACATCGGCGCTCCTCTGCGCGAAACGATGTAATCCACGTCACAACAGATGCGTGCGTGGCGCAGGTTACCGGGCGTTCCGCCCCTTGCAACGGCACCCCGGGGGCACCATGGCCGGATGAGGGCGAGGAAGGGGGCCGGCGCGCGGCGTACGGCCCGTACGGCACTGGCAGTTGTGGCCCTGACGCTGCTCGCCGCGTGCGGTCCGGGCGACGACGGCGACGGGCGTGGCGACGGCGTCGGGCGTGGCGACCTCGACCGGAAGCCGACCGGCGCGGCGGAGTCCCCGAAGGCGGCGACCGGCACGCTGGAGGAGCTGGCCGCGAAGGTGGACTGCGCCCCGAACGTCCGCACGGACACCGAAGAGCTGCGGCAGGCGAACTGCCGGACCGCGGACGGCGCGTACGTCCTGACCACCTTCGCGACCGAGCGCGGTCTGCGCGAGTGGCTCGACGCGGCCGACGACTACGGCGGTGCGTACCTGGTCGGCCGCGCCTGGGTCGTCTCGGGCGGCGAGGCCGCCGTCACGGCGCTGCGCGGCCGGCTCGGCGGGGAGGTGCACCAGGGTGCGGACCACGGTGCGGATCAGGGGGCGGGTGACGGCTCGGAGCACGGGCACCACTGACGGCGGGGTCCGGTCCCACGGCCCCGCCGTCGTGGCGTCCGGTTCAGCGGCAGCGGCGCCCGGAGTTGATGCAGGAGACCATCCGGTCCATCAGCCGCTCGTCGAAGACGTTGATGAAGTCTCCGTGGTCGGTGACCGGCTTGTGCAGCTGCTCCGGGAAGGAGTCGACCGCGAAGCGCGAGCCGCGCGGCACGTCGTACACGATCCGCTGCACCAGCTGCGGGATCGCCGTGAAGCCGCGCGGGCAGGCGCCGCGGGCGTCGGCGAAGGCCACATGAGTGCGGTGGTTGGGGCTGTCGATTTTGGGGTTCTTCGGGTCCCGCCCGTCCCAGCAGCCCTGGAACCGGAACGTGCGCACCACGTCGCTGCCCCGCGGACACCGCGGGTACTTGTCCTTGAGCTGGCGGTTCTCGAAGCCGGTGCAGCTCCAGGAGGCGTTGGCGTTCGCGGTGCCGTTGGTGAACGCCTTGGCGTCGCCGGTGATGATGCGCAGCAGCCGCGGCATGGCGGAGACCCGGCCCGTCGGGCTGCCGACGAAGGTGAGGGAGACCTCGACGGGCGTCTGGATCTCCCCGACGTTCTTGTCCCGGCCGCCGCCGTCCTGGCCGGCGTCCGCTTCGGCCCGCCCGTTCTGGACCCGTAGCACCGGCCAGTAGTACGAGGAGCGGTCGCCCCGGTTGCGACAGGTGGTGGCGCCGACCGCGAGGTCGTCGTCGCTGGCGAAGGCGTCGTTGGCCTGGTTGCCGACGTAGTCGTGCATGTGGTGGGCGCCGTTGGCGACCCCGGGCGCGACGATCACGTTGTCGGAGTTGAACAGTCCCTTCGCGTTCACCCCGCAGCTGGTGGTGAAGGTGCCGCGGGAGGCGCCGCGACGGTTGGGCGGCGGCTGCACGTTGGGGCGTACGGTGCGGATGTCGACGAAGTCGGAGGCGACGGGGCCGTTGCCGGCCTGCCCCTGCCCCTGCCCCCGCCTCTGCCGTGGGGCTTCGTCGTCGTCCGGCCCGTCGTCCGCGTCGTCGTCCGTGCGCAGGGTGCACGCGGCCAGCCCCGCGAGGCCGTTCGCCGGCGCGCCGGCGTCGCGCACGGCCGAGGCGATGCGGTCGATGTCCGCCTGCCGCTCGGCCCGCAGCGGCGCCAGGACCAGCTCGTCGGCGAGTGCCGGGTCCCGCCCGATCGCCTCCCGGCGGTCGGCGAACCGCGCGTACGCGTCCGTGATCTGGCCGTCCAGCGCGGCGAGCGCCCGGTCCACCGCGGGGCGGGCCGCGGGCGGCAGTTCGCGCGGCAGCCCGTTCGCCACCTCCGGACAGTCGATCGTCGACGCCCGGGCCGCGACGCCGTCGACGGCGGAGCGCTCCTGCCGCCCCGACCCGCCTTGGTCCGCGGAGGCGTACACGTCGATCGCCACCAGCCCGCCGCCGCCGAGGACGAGTGCGGCGGTGGCGGCGATCGCCCGGTGCGCCAGGGTGGCGCGTTTCCTTCGGTTCCTGCTGTTGCGTCCCATGGAACTCCTCTGCTTCGTTGCCGGGGAGAGGGTTGTTTGGGGGGTCCCGGCAGAGGGAGAAGCGCGCCCCTCCATACGGGTGGGACGCCAGGGGCGTTCAGCGCCCGCGAAAGCCAGCCCGCAGGCGCGCCAGCGCCGCGACAGGTGCGCGATGCCGTCACCTGCGACCCGTCGGTGGCTTGTCGCGCAGTTCCGCCCCCGGCACCCTGCGGGCACGAAGAGGACCCCCAGTACCCCTCAATGCCCTCGCCGTTTCCCTGCGGGAGCGTTGTCTTCCGCGGGTACGTCGTGGTTGTTCGCGCAGTTCCCCGCGCCCCTAAAACCCCTGCCCTGAGCCTGCAGGCAAATGACGGGGGCAGCGAGTCAGGGGCGCGGGGAACTGCGCGACCAGCCCACCACCGGGCTGCAGTGGTCATGGCTCCCGCGGGGAAACGGCGCGGCCGTTGAGGGGCGCGGCAGGGCGCGTCTGGTTAGGCCTGCGCGCCGTGGTCGAGGTAGGCCAGGACCGCGAGCACCCTTCGGTTGTCGTCGTCAGACACCGGCAGGCCCAGCTTTCCGAAGATGTTCGAGGTGTGCTTCGCCACCGCCCGCTCCGTCACCACCAACTGCCCCGCGATCGCCGCGTTCGACCGGCCCTGCGCCATCAGCTCCAGGACCTCCAGCTCCCGCGGGGTCAGCCCGCCCAGCGGCCGGTCCTTCGCCCGCCGCGACAGCAGCTGCGAGATCACCTGCGGATCCATCGCGGTGCCGCCGCGGGCCACCCGCCGCACCGCGTCCACGAACTGCTCCGCGTCGAAGACCCGGTCCTTCAGCAGGTACCCCACGCCGCCGTTGCCGTCCGCCAGCAACTCGCGCGCGTACAACTGCTCCACGTGCTGGGAGAGCACCAGCACCGGCAGCCCCGGCCGGGCCCGGCGCGCGGCCAGCGCGCACTGGAGGCCCTCGTCCGTGTGGGACGGCGGGAGCCGGACGTCGACGACCGCGACGTCCGGCTCCAACTCGGCGAGCGCCCGGCTCAGCTCCGGCCCGCTCTCCACGGCCGCCAGGATCTCGAAGTCGTACGCCTCCAAGAGCCGGACCAGCCCGTCACGCAGCAGGAACAGGTCTTCGGCTAGAACAACTCGCAAGGGATCTCCATGGTGACCATGGTGGGGCCGCCTGCTGGAGAGCTGACGGCGAGGACGCCGTCGAATGTACCGAGCCGCCGCTCGACCCCGCTCAGGCCGGACCCCGCACCGATCGACGCACCGCCCCGGCCGTCGTCGGTGACCGCGATCCGCAGCGCACCCTGGGTGTGGGACACGTCCACCCATATCTGCTGGGCGCCCGCGTGCTTCACCGCGTTCGTCAGCGCCTCGCTGACCGCGAAGTACGCCGCAGACTCCACCGGCGCCTCCATCCGGCCGGTGAACTCCACGTCGACCTCCGTGCGCACCGGCAGCCGCAGCGCCAGCGCCTTCACCGCATCGCCCAGGCCGCGCTCCGCGAGCACCGGCGGATGGATGCCCCGCACCAGGTCCCGCAGCTCGGTGAGCGCGTCCGCGGACGACTCGCGCGCCTTGGCGACCAGCTCCTTCGCCTTCGCCGGGTCCTTCTCGATCAGCGCTTCGATCGTGCTCAGGTTCATCCCCATGGCGACCAGCCGCGCCTGCGCGCCGTCGTGCAGATCGCGCTCGATGCGGCGCAGCTCCGCCGCCGAGCTGTCCACCGCGTCGTGCCGCGTCTCCGTCAGCCGGTCGATGCGCTGCTCCAGCTCCTCCTGCCGGTTCGGCACGAGGACGGCCGCCGTCAGCCGGAAGTGGGCGCCCACCAGGGCCGGGGCCAGCCGCACGCCCGCGGCCAGGAACGCCGCGCCGACCCCGGCCGCGATGCCCGCCGTGCCCCAGCCGGTCACCGGGACGAACATGTACCAGTACGTGCCCTCCGCGGCCACGATCGGGGACCACAGGCCCGCGCCGAGCAGCAGCCCGAACACGCCCTGCAGGGGCACTCCGAAGGCGAGGACCGCCACGACCGCGCCGGCTGTCATGTCCACCAGCAGCCACTGGAGGTCCCGCCAGGTCGCCGGGTCCTTCAACAGCAGCGTGCAGCGCTCCACCTGGCCCGTGATCCCCGTCCGCAGGTCGCGCGGGAAGGGGCGGTACCCCGGGGGGATCCGGGTCTGCGCCCAGCGGGCCGCCAGCAGCCGGCGCTGCCCGGTGTGCATCCGCACCAGGGTGAGCACGGCGGGGGTGGTGAACACCCCCACGCCGATCGGGATCAGCGCGATGGAGACCAGGGACAGCACGAACAGCACGATCGACCCGACCAGCGCCAGCAGCGTCAGGGCCAGGCCCTGGAGCCCCGCCGCCACCGCGGCGCGCCCGCGCTCCGCCACCGTCACCCGCGTCGACCGTGTGGCCTCCATGCGGCCCTCCTGTTCGCTCCCGATCCTGCTTCCCACGCTTCCCCTCCAGTCTCCGACGCCGCCCCCGCCCCCACACGGGGCCCCGCCACCGAATCCGGGGTGGTGCTAGCACCACCCCCCTGGCCTCGCCTTTTGGCTCCGCACAGGGGGCTGAAGCGGCTGGGGCGCCCGCGCCGCGCTGCCTAGCGTCAAACGCAACCTAACCGGAGCACGACGTGGGGAGCGAAACCACCATGAGACGCAATGTCGCCGCGCGGATCGGCGTATGGAGCGCGCACCACCGCAAGACCGCCGTGATCGGCTGGCTCCTGTTCGTCGTGCTCGCCAGCGTCGTCGGCGGTGCCGCGGGAACGGTGGAGATGACCGACTCCGAACAGGGCGCGGGGGACTCCGCCCGGGCCGAGAAGATCCTGGAGGACGCCCGGCTCGACGCGCCCGCCGGAGAACTCGTCCTGGTGCGCGCCGACGCCGCCGGCGGCTGGCGGGAGGCGGCCCGGGCGCTGGCCGCGGCGATCGAGGAGACCGGCGAGACGACCGCCGTCGAGCCGCCCCTGGCCTCGGCGGACGACAAGGAAGCCCTGCTCCGCTTCGAGATGAAGGGCGCGTCCGACAGCGCTGCCGACCGGGTGCAGCCGGTGCTGGACGCCGTACGCGACGCGGGCGGGGGGCGCGAGGGCGTCGAGGTCCACCAGTTCGGCGACGCCAGCGCCGAGAAGTGGCTGAACGACCTGCTCGCCGACGACTTCAAGAAGGCCGAGTTCACCGCCGTACCGCTGGCCCTCGGGATCCTGCTGGTCGCCTTCGGCGCGGTGGTGGCCGCCCTGCTGCCCGTCGGCCTCGCGCTCACCGCGTGCGCCGCCGCCTTCGGACTGCTCTCCCTCGCCAGCCACCAGCTGCACGTGTTCCAGACCACGTACTCGGTGATGTTCCTGATGGGGCTCGCCGTCGGCGTCGACTACTGCCTCTTCTACCTGCGGCGCGAGCGCGACGAGCGGGCCGCGGGCCGGGACGCCGAGACCGCGCTGCGGATCGCCGCCGCGACCAGCGGGCGCGCCGTCCTGGTCTCCGGCGTCACGGTGATGCTCGCCATGGCCGGCATGTTCCTGTCCGGGCTGATGCTCTTCAAGGGCTTCGCCGTCGCCACCATCCTGGTCGTGGCCATCGCCGTGCTCGGGTCGGTCACCGTGCTGCCGGCGCTGCTCGCCTGGCTCGGCGACCGGGTCGACGCCGGCCGCATCCCCTTCCTGAACCGCCGCCGCGGCAAGCGCGGGGCCCAGGCGAGCGGAGCGCTCGCCGGCTCCCTCCTCGGCCCGGTGCTGCGCAGCCCCCGGCTGTTCGCCGCGCTCGGGACCGTACTGATGCTGGCGCTGGCCGTGCCCGCGGCCGGGATGAAGACCGAACAGCTCGGCATGGAGAAGCTCTTCGGCTCGGACGCGCCCCTGACCGTCGCGTACGAGCAGATCACCGACGGCTTCCCCGGCGGCCCGGACCCGGCGCGGATCGTGGTGAAGGCCGACGACATCGAGGCGGAGCCGGTGCGCAAGGCGCTCGCGAGCTTCGAGCCGGGCGGCGACCGGGGCACGACCGTCACCGTCCACCCGGAGCAGGACGTCGCCGAGATCGAGGTGCCGCTGCCCGGTGACGGCAGCGACGCGACCTCCCGGGACGCCCTCGCCGAACTGCGCGAACGCACGGTGCCCGCGGCCTTCGCCGGCACCGGCGCCGAGGCCCGCGTCACCGGCAAGCTCGCCGAGTCCGTCGACTTCAACGAGCAGCTGAAGAGCGGCATCGTGCCCGTCTTCGCCTTCATCGTCGCCGTCACGTTCCTGCTGATGCTGCTCTGCTTCCGGTCCTACGTGATCGCCGTGACCTCGATCCTGCTCAACCTGCTGTCGGTGGCGGCGGCGTACGGCGTGATGGTCGCCGTCTTCCAGCACGGCTGGGGCGCGTCCGCGCTCGGCATGGAGGCGGTGGGCGCGATCGAGAGCTGGATCCCGCTGTTCGTGCTGGTGGTGCTGTTCGGGCTGTCGATGGACTACCACGTCTTCGTGGTCTCCCGGATCCGCGAGGCCCGCGACCGCGGCGCGGACAACCGCACCGCGATCGCCGAGGGCATCCGACGCACGGCGGGCGCGGTGACCGGCGCCGCGGCCATCATGGTCGCCGTGTTCGCGGTCTTCGGCACGCTGTCCATGCAGTCCATGCAGCAGATGGGCGTCGGACTCGCGGTCGCGGTCCTGCTGGACGCCACCGTGGTCCGCATGGTCCTGCTCCCGTCGGTGATGTCCCTCCTGGGGGACCGCAACTGGCGCACCCCGCGGCTGCTGCGCCGGCTGCCGCAACTGGAGCACGGCGACGAGACCGAGACCGAGCCCGTCACGGCACCGGCGCCGCACACCCGCAGCGCCAGCGGCGTCTGAGGAAGCCACGGGACACAGGGAGGTGCAGGCGGAGGCTGTGCGGGGGCCGTGCGGGGGAGACCCTCACAGCCCCCGCCACACCTCTTCCTGCTCCGCCGACAGGCCCGTGCCCCGCTTCCCTCGGACCTCCCCGCCGACCGTCTCCAACCACTCCCACGTGTCCGCCACCGTCTCCGCCAGCGGCCGGCACTCCAACCCCGCCGCCAGCGCCTTCGACACGTCCAGCGAGTACAGCGCCCCCGCCATGTCCGGGGCCTGCCGCGGCGGCACCCACAGCGGCAGGTCCGTCCACGGCTCGATCCCCGCCTCCAGCACCCGCTCCGGGGCGATCCACCGCAGCCCGGCATCCGAGCCCGTCGCCGCGACGCACTCGCCGAGCACGTCCCCGAAGGTCGCCGTCCCGGGAGGACCCACCAGGTTGTACGGGCCGCTCAGCCCGGCCTGCGCCGCCGACAGGGTCCACTCCGCCAGGTCCCGCACGTCCACGTACTGCACGGGCGCGTCCGCCGGCCCCGGCGCGGGGACCGTTCCGCCGCGCCCGATCCGGGCCAGCCACCACGGCAGCCGCCCGATGTTCTCCCAGGGCCCCAACAACAGCCCCGCACGCACCAACAGCGAACGGTCCGCGCCGAACGCGTCCACCGCCGCCAACTCGCCGCCCCGCTTCGCCTCCGCGTACGGCACGTCCCGGGCGTCCGGCGCGCCCTCGACCGGCGGCGCCGACTCGTCCGAGCCCGGCGGCGCCGGCCACGCGTAGACGGAACAGCTCGACACGTACGCGTACCGCCCGGCCCGCCCGGCGAGCAGCCGCGCCGCGTCCCGCACCGCCACCGGCGCATCGGCCCAGGTGTCCACGACGACGTCCCACCCTTCGGGCGCCGCGGCCAGCGCCGCCAGGCCGTCCGCCGCCGTCCGGTCGCCGACCAGCGCGGTGACCCCCTGCGGCGCCGGCCTGTTGCCCCGGTTGAAGACGGTGACGTCCCAACCCCGCGCCAGCGCGGACCGGACGAGCGCACGCCCCACGAACTCCGTACCACCCAAGATCAGAAGCCTCATGACCCGACCCTGCCGCGCCGACCCGCCCCAGGGCCAGGACTTCCGCTCGCAGGAGAACGCGCCACGGGAGAACGCGCCACAGGGCAGCGACCCGCAGGGCAACAACCAGCAGGAGAACACCCCGCCCCCTCCCGCTGCCGGGACGGGGGTGGCAGCATGTGCGGATGTGACATCCGCCCGGCCGCCGCTGCGCGCCCTGAGGGCCGCACTCTTCGCGGCGGTCTGTACGGCGTTGTCCGCCGCGGGGCACGCGTACGCCTCCGGCCACGACCTCCCGCCGGCCGCGCTGGCGCCCGCGTTCGCCGGCACCGCCGTCCTCGGCTGGCTCGCCGCCGCCCGCCGTCGCGGCCCGTACGCCATCGGCGCGGGCCTGCTCGCCGGCCAGGGCGCGCTGCACCTGCTCTTCGCCCGCACCCAACCCCACCACCCGCCGCCCGCACCGTCACCCGCCGACGGGCCCGGACCTCACGGCCTCCCGCCCGACCCCGCGCCCGCGCTGATCGACCCGTCCGTCCTCACCGGCGGGTACGGGATGCTCCTCGCCCACGTACTCGCCGCCGCGATCTGCGCACTGTGGCTCGCCCGCGGCGAAGCGGCCTTCTTCCAACTGGCCCGCGCCGTCGGCGCCCTCGCCTTCACACCGCTGCGGCTGCTGCTCGCCCTCGCGTCCGCCCCGGACGGGGCGCGGAGCCGCACCGCACCCCGTCGGCGCTCCACCGCGCTCGCACGGCCGCACGCCGCACTCATCGCCCACTGCCTGGTGCGCCGCGGCCCGCCCGCCGCCGGCTCGGCCCGCCCCTTCGGGCCGCCGAGCACCCGCGCCACGGCCCCTGGAGCAGCCGTCTGACCCGGGGGTCGCTTCCCCCTGTCGTCATCGACTCCCAGGATCGCCATGTCCCTCGACACACCTGCCCCCGGCAGCAGAGAAGACCGACCGTCCCCCGAGCCCCCGCTCACCACCGAGACCGAGCAGCAAGCCGCGGCCGAACAGGAAGCCGCGACCGGCTCCCGCTGGAGCGCACTGCGCCCCCTCGTCCTACGGCTGCACTTCTACGCCGGACTGCTGATCGCCCCGCTGCTGCTCGTCGCCGCCGTCAGCGGACTGCTCTACGCCCTCTCGTTCCAGGCCGAGAAGATCGTCTACCGGCAGGAGCTGACGGTCCCCGACGGCGACCGCTCCCGCGCCCTCCTCCCGCTCTCCGACCAGGTCGCCGCCGCACGCGAAGCCCGCCCCGACGCCACCGTCACCGCCGTGTGGCCGAGCAGCGAGCGGGGCGCGACGACCCGGGTGCTGATGGACGCGCCCGACGTCGAAGAGGGCAAGTCGCTCGCCGTCTTCGTCAACCCCCACACCGGGGAGATACGCGGCGAACTGCCCTCGTACGGCAGCTCCGGCGCCCTCCCGCTGCGCACCTGGCTCGACGAGCTCCACCGCGATCTGCACCTCGGCGATGCGGGCCGCCACTACAGCGAACTCGCCGCGAGCTGGCTGTGGGTCGTCGCACTCGGCGGCCTCGCCCTGTGGATCGGCCGCCGCCGCACCGCCCGACGCGCCCTGTTCGTCCCCGACCGCAAGGCCAAGGGCCGCCGCAGGACCCTGTCCCTGCACGGCACCGTCGGCCTGTGGGCCGCCGTCGGGCTCGTCCTGCTCTCCGCGACCGGACTGACCTGGTCCCGGTACGCGGGCGAGAACATCGGCGCCGTCCAGGACCAACTCGGCGGCGCCACCCCGGCCGTTTCCGCGAGCCTCGACGGCGCGTCGGGCGGCGGCGGTGAGCACGCCGGCCACGGCGGCGGCACCGGCGGCGCGCACCAGGGCGCCGACGTCGGCATCGACCGCGCGCTGGCCGCCGCCCGCACCGCCGGGATCGACGGCCCGCTCGCCGTCACCCTGCCCACCGACGCCACCGGCTACGTGGTCAAGGAGACGGACACCACCTTCCCCGTCCGGCTCGACTCCGTCGCCGTGAACCCCGCGGACGGCCGGGTCATGGACGAACTCCGCTTCGCCGACTACCCCGTGCTGGCGAAGCTGACCCGCTTCGGCATCGACGCGCACATGGGCGTCTTCCTCGGCCTCGCCAACCAACTGGCCCTGGCGGCCCTCGCCCTGGCCCTGATCCTGGTGATCGTGTGGGGCTACCGCATGTGGTGGCAGCGCAGGCCCACCAGGGGCCGGGCGCTGACCGGCGGCCGACCCGTCCCGCGCGGCACCTGGCGCCGGGTGCCGCCCGCCCTGCTGTTCGCGCTGGCCGCACTCACCGTGCTGATCGGCTGGTTCGTGCCGCTGCTCGGCATCAGCCTGGCGGCGTTCCTGGTCGTGGACCTCGCCCTGGGGGCGGCGGCCCGCAGCAGACGCGCCTGACGTCGACCCGTCCGTGCCGGACCGCCACCGCGGCGGCCCGGCCCGGACCGGGCGGCGCCGTCACGGCGCGTACTTGTACCCCACCCGGCGCACGGTCTGGATCGAGTGCCGGTGCTCCGCGCCCAACTTGCGGCGCAGCCGGGCGACGTGGACGTCGACAGTACGACCGTCGCCGACGTGCCCGTACCCCCACACCGTCGTCACCAGGTGGTCCCGCGAGTGCACCCGGTGCGGATGCGCCACCAGGTGCGCCAGCAACTCGAACTCCAGATAGGTCAGGTCCAGCGGCCGGTCGTCCACCAGCGCCACCCGCTCCACGGAGTCGATCCGCACCGGACCGCCCGCCTCCGCGGCCCGGGCCGCCGGCACGGCGACGGGCGCCGGCTGCTGGTCGGCCGGTACGAGCACCAGATAGCCCACCATCGGCGGCCGGCCCGCCACCGCGGGCACGTTGTGCTGCGGCGCCGGCAGCCAGGTGGCCCCCGGCGGCAGGAAGTCGGCGACGCTGCGGAACGTCCCCAGCGGCACGACCTCGTCGGGGGAGACGGCCCGCAGCCGGTGCCGCGCCGGCCGGGCCGACGGCGGCAGCGCACCGGGCCGGACCGGCGCCTGGACGGTGCGGTTCGCGGCCGGCGCCGCGGCCTGGACCGCGGAGAACGTACGGGGATGAGCGGGGTTCGCCATGAGAGGTCAGCTCTCTTTCGCGCGGAGGAGTCGACGAGTCGATGGGACGGACGTACGTCGTGCGCGCTGGCCGAAGGCCGGACGACCGGTTTTAGTGGGCCCGCGCGTTCTGCGCGCGGCAACACACCCGGTCGAAGTCGTGGTGCTGCCGGGAAGGCCAGAACGGCTCCAGGTCACTGGGACCCGTCACGGAGTTCTGGTAGCCGGCCATGGGCTCATTGAATCAGATGAACGCCCCGCGAAGCAGGGCCTCTCTCACGGACCGAGACGCCGATCTCGTCACACTCGCGCGGCATGGCTCATTCCGGGTTCGGCGCCCCGAGCGGGCTCGGACGGATGCCCGCGCACTGCGGCAACGACGCGAGGGGCGCCCGCCGTTCAACGGCGGACGCCCCTCACACATGTGGCCGAATCCTCTGCCTTCGGCGGGTGTCGTCAGACCTGCCCGGCCTTCTCCAGCGCCGTGCAGCAGGTGTCCACCATCAGCCGGGTCACCACGTACGGGTCGACGTTCGCGTTCGGCCGGCGGTCCTCGATGTAGCCCTTGCCGTCCTTCTCGACCTGCCACGGGATCCGCACCGAAGCGCCCCGGTCCGAGACCCCGTAGCTGTACTCGTTCCACGGCGCCGTCTCGTGCAGCCCCGTCAGCCGGTCGTCGATGCCCGCGCCGTAGTTCTTGACGTGGTCCAGCGGCTTGGAGCCCTCGCCCAGCGCTTCGCAGGCGGTGATGATCGCGTCGTACGACTCGCGCATCGCCTTCGTCGAGAAGTTGGTGTGCGCGCCCGCGCCGTTCCAGTCGCCCTTCACCGGCTTCGGGTTGAGCGTCGCCGAGACCTTGAAGTCCTCCGCCGTGCGGTACAGCAGCCAGCGGGCGATCCACAGCTGGTCCGCGACCTCGACCGGGGAGAGCGGGCCGACCTGGAACTCCCACTGGCCGGGCATGACCTCGGCGTTGATTCCGGAGATGCCGAGCCCCGCCGTCAGACAGTTCTCCAGATGGGCCTCCACCACGTCCCGGCCGTGGATCTCGTCCACGCCGACGCCGCAGTAGTAGCCGCCCTGCGGCGCCGGGAAGCCGCCGACCGGGAAGCCGAGGGGACGGTCGCCCTCGAAGAAGGTGTACTCCTGCTCGATCCCGAAGATCGGCTCCTGCTCGGTGAACCGCTCCGCGACCTCGACGAGCTGCGCCCGGGTGTTGGAGGGGTGCGGGTTCATGTCCGTGTCCAGGACCTCGCACAGCACGAGGAGGTCGGCACCGCCGCGGATCGGGTCCGGGCAGGAGAAGACCGGCTTGAGGACGCAGTCGGACGCGTTGCCCGCGGCCTGGTTCGTGCTGGACCCGTCGAAGCCCCAGACGGGCAGCTCCGCCCCAGTCGGCAGGATCTTCGTCTTGGAACGGAGCTTCGCGGTCGGCTCGGTGCCGTCGATCCAGATGTACTCAGCCTTGAAGGTCACGGGTCTCATCCTTTGCGGGTGCTGCGGAATGTCCGACAGCTTCGCAATGGGCGATTTCCCGGCCGTTGCCCGGTTGTGAACCCCGTGTTACGCCCTGCGTCGCCCGTGTAACGCCCGTTACGGCAGCCGGAACCACCGGATCCCAGGATCCCCGGGGCGGGCGGTGGGCAGACTGGGGCCATGACATCGCAGCCGCAAGCAGCCGCAGCCTCAGCCGTCACCGGGACGGCCCCCACCTCGTCGATGCGCGTCGGGCTCGTCGGGGCGGGCCCCTGGGCCGAGCGGACGCACGCCCCCGCGCTCGGCGGCCACGACGGGGTCGCCTTCGCCGGGGTGTGGGCGCGCCGCGAGGAGGCCGCGCAGGCGCTGGGGGGCCGGTACGGGGTGCCCGCGCTCACCGGCGAGGACGGCATCGACGCGCTCTTCGCGGTGTGCGACGCCGTCGCCTTCGCCGTACCGCCGGACGTCCAGGCGCCGCTGGTGGGGCGCGCGGCGCGGGCCGGGTGCCACGTGCTGCTCGACAAGCCCGTCGCGACGGACCCGACCGCGGCGCGGGAGGCCGCGGACGCGGTGGCGCGCGCCGGGGTCGCCTCGCTCGTCTTCTGCACGATGCGGTTCGCCCGGGCCTCGCGCGACTGGCTCGCCGAACAGGCGGCGAAGGGCGGTTGGTTCACCGGTCGGACCCACTGGTACGGGTCCCTGTTCGCGGCCGACTCCGACAGCCCGTACGCGGCCTCCCCCTGGCGGCGCGAGAAGGGCGGGCTGTGGGACCTCGGCCCGCACGCGCTCGCCGCGCTGGTCCCGGTGCTCGGCGACGTCACCGAGGTGACGGCGGCGCGCGGCCCCGCGGACACCGTCCACCTGGTGCTGCGGCACGCCGGCGGGGCGTCCAGCACCGTCACCCTCACCCTGAGCGCGCCCGCGCGGGCGCAGGGGGTCGGGCTGGAGTTCGTCGGCGAGGAGGGCGCCGTGAGCCTGACCGAGACGTGGGACGCGGTGGCGTCGTTCGGCTCGGCCGTCGACGCGCTGGTGGAGAGCGCGCGGACGGGGCGCGCGCACGACTGCGACATACGGTTCGGGCTGCGGCTCACGGAGGTCCTGGCGGCGGCCGAGGCGCAGCTCGGCTGATCCGCCCGCCGAGTCCCGCGTCAGCCGCGGCCGATGGCGTCGCGCACCGCGTCGTCGGTGCGCGCCACCACGGCCGTTCCGTCGTCGGCGGTGATGATCGGGCGCTGGATCAGCTTGGGGTGCTCGACGAGCGCGGCGATCCACCGCTCGCGGGACGCCCCGTCGCGCGCCCAGTCCTTGAGGCCGAGCTCCTTCGCCGCGGCCTCCTGGGTGCGGGTGATGTCCCACGGCTCAAGCCCGAGCCGGTCGAGCACCTCCGTGATCTCGGCCGCGGAGGGCACGTCCTCCAGGTAGCGCCGCACGGTGTAGGAGGCGCCCTCGGCGTCGAGGAGGGTGAGGGCGCTGCGGCACTTGGAACAGGCGGGATTGATCCAGATCTCCATGCCGCAACCGTACCGCCGAAACCACCCCGGAATGCCGTCTGGCCAGCGGCGATTGTCAGTGCCGGACCGTAGAATGAACACTAGTTCGGGATGGTCCCGCCACCGCAACGGGAGGTTGTCGATGGCCGTATCCAGACTCATGAGGAAGCCCGTTCAAGCAGGGCGCACCGCCCAGTACACCCAGTACGCGCCCCTGGCGAAGAAGCCCCTCCCGGCCGGTCGGCCGCGGGAGTGGTACGTGACGCACAACCGTCGGCTGAAGGCGATGCGGCTGGCGATAGCCCTGTTGGACTCGGGGGTCTACCACCCGACGACGGCGGACAACGCGCGGATCCGCTCGACGGCGGACGAGCTCGGCATCCACCCCCCGTCGGACACCACCTGCCGGATGGTCAGGGCGCTGATCCGCTACGGCCGCTGAGGCGGTTGCCCGCGGGGTCCCGGTGGTCGGGGCCCCGCGGGGCGCGGGCCGTCCCGGTGGTCGCCGGCGCGGTCGGTGGCGCGGGCGTCAGCGGCGTCAGTGGGCGATGCCGTCGATCAGCTCGCGCGCGCCCTGGCGCAGCAGCGCCACCGCCACCGAGGTGCCCAGCGTCGCCGGGTCGAGCGGGCCGGCCCACTCGTGCGCGTTCAACACCCGCTTGCCGTCCGGGGTGAACACCTTCGCCCGAAGCGACAGCTCACCGCCGCGCTCGGCCGTGGCGTACCCGGCGATGGGGGAGTTGCAGTGCCCCTGGAGCACATGGAGGAACATCCGCTCCGCCGTCGCCTCCCGGTAGGCGTTCGGATCGCCGAGCTCGCTGACCACGTCGATGGTCTCGACGTCGTCCTGCCGGCACTGGAGCGCCAGGATCCCGGCTCCGATCGGCGGACACATCGCCTCCACCGACAGCACCTCGCTGATCACGTCCGTACGCCCGATGCGTTCCAGTCCGGAGACGGCGAGCAGCAGGGCGTCCGCGTCCCCCGCCGCCAGCTTCTCCAGCCGGCGGTTCGCGTTGCCCCGCATCGGGACGCACTCCAACTCCGGGTGTGAGGCGGCGAGCTGGGCGATCCGGCGTACGGACGAGGTGCCGATCCGGGTGCCGGGCGGGAGCTGGTCCAGGGTCAGCCCGTCGGGGTGCACCAGGGCGTCCCGGATGTCGTCCCGCGCCAGGAAGGCGGCGAAGGTCGTGCCGGCCGGCAGCGGACGGTCCGCGGGCACGTCCTTCACGCAGTGCACCGCGAGATCGGCCTCCCCGGCGAGCAGCGCCGCGTCCACCTCCTTGGTGAAGGCGCCCTTGCCGCCCAGCTTGGCGAGGTCGCCCATCCACCGGTCGCCGGAGGTCGTGACGGGCACGACCTCCGTACGGATCTCCGGTCGCAGCGCGGCGAGTTCGGTACGGACGCGCTCCACCTGGGCGAGGGCCATCGGGGACGAGCGGGTGACGATGCGGATCAGCTCGGGAACGGACATGGCGAACACCCTAGGGGTTCGAACGCGGTGGACCGTGCGCTTCGGCCACCGCGTGGCCCACGGCACAGCCGTACGGCCGAGGGGAGCCTCAGTGTCCCTTGTGCGCACCGCCGTTCACGTGCAGCACCTGCCCGGTGACGTGACGGGCGGCGGGGGAGGCGAGAAAGGCGACGGCACCGGCGATGTCCGCCGGCGTCCCAGGCCGCCCCGTCTCGGTCGACGCCACCAGCGCGTCGCGTCGCGCGTCGGCCAGCTTGTCCCGGAAGAACTCGGTGTCGACCGTGTACCCGGGCGAAACGACGTTGGCCGTGACGCCCCGCGCCCCCAGCTCCCCGGCCAGGCTCACGTTCCACGCGACGAGCCCCGCCTTGGCCGCCCCGTACGAACCGGCGCCCTGGTCGGCGGCGATGGACCCGATGCTCACCACCGAGCCGCCCACGGCGAGGCGCCGCTCCACCGCCTTGGTGGTGAGCGCCGCGCTCACCAGGTTGGCGTCCAGGTTGGCGCGGAAGTCCCGGGCGTACGCGGCGAGGTCCGACGCCCCGTCGGCGTCGAAGTCGGTGTTCCCGCCCGCGTTGTTCACCAGGACGTCGATGCGCTCCGGCAGTTGCGCCACCAGCCGCTCCAGGGCGGCCGGGTCGGTGTGGTCGCACTCCAACGCCATGACGTGGGCCGCCTCGCCCGCCCCGTCCGCGAGCTTCAGCACCACCTCGGCCAGCACCCCGGCCCGGCGGCCGGTGATGACGACGGTGCCGCCGGTCTCGGTCGCGGCGAAGTGCTCCGCGAGGGCGCGGCCGATGCCCGTACCGCCGCCGGTGATCAGGATCGTGCGTGACATATGCTGGCCTCCAAGTCGTTCAGATCTAAATTCAGGTCTAAACATAACCTGAGTGAGAGGCGCCGTGGCAAGCGAATACCCTCCGACGCAGTCATCGGCCCAGGACATCGCGGACGCCTGGGCACGGGAACTCCCCGACGTCCCGGTCTCCTCGATCGGGGTCGTCACCCCGCTGTGGCAACTGGCCAAGCTCTTCGGCGACGACCGCCGCCGGGTCCTCACGGGCGCCGGCGTGGACCCCGCCACCCTCGACCTGCTGAGCGTGCTGCGCCGCGCCGGCGCCCCGTACACCCTGACCACCCGCGAACTCAGCCGGCGCGCGCTGGTCACCGCGGGCGCGATCTCCCAACGCGTGGCCCGCGCGGAAGCCGACGGCCTGGTCACCCGCACCCGCCCCCAGGGCCGCCCCCGCACGGTGGACGTGGCCCTCACCCCCGCGGGCCACGCACTGGTCGAATCCACGGTGGGCCGCGTCCTCACCCGCGAATCCGCCCTACTGGCCGCCCTCCCGCCCGACCAACAGTCCCAACTCGCGGCCCTCCTGACGGCGCTGCTCGACACGGTGCAGCAGGCGGTGGGCGACACCCGGGTCTCACAGGTGGGCGACGAGTCGTGAGGCACCGCCCCGCCGGCCGCTGTTCGGTCGCGCAGGGCTTCGTTCCGGCCGAAGCGAAGTGTTCCGCGGACGCCCGGCGTGCCCGTCCCCGACGATGTCGACAAGGCATCGAAGCGACGGGGAGGGCGCATGGGCAAGCAAGTCAAATGCGGATCGACGGAGACCACGACCGGCAGACCGTGTCAGAACCCGGCGATGGTCGGCTACTCCCGCTGTCAACTCCATCGGGGAGTGTGGACGCCACCCCAGAAGAGGAAGCGGAAGAAGCGCTGACCGAACGCGACGGATCGAAGCGTTCCGGATCCGGACGCAGCTCGCTCGGGCGGTGGATCGGAGTCAAGGCGGTTTCGGAAGGCCGGTCCAAAGGCGGAGGGCCGCCGCCTCCCGGAGGAGGCGGCGGCCCTCATGACCGTACCGACGGTTGTCGGGCGAACCCGACCCGCGTTTTAGATGTCGAAGAACTGATGCTTCCTCTTCGTCACCTGCGGCGCTGGATCAGAGAGGCTGGATGACGTGCAGCGGAGCGGTTGTCATTGGTTGTCAAGGGTTGTCGCTGGTTCCCCTCGGACGGCCCGTAGGCGGCCCCGCGCGGTGAACCGGTGCCCGTGTCGGTTCCGACGACGGGTAAACGGGGACTGAGACTTAGGGCTGAGACCATCAGCTTTCGCGGATGCCCCCTCAGCTACGTCCGGCCAGACCCTCCCGCCACCTGTAATCAGGGTGCACGGTCAAGAGGTCATCGGGCATGGCCAGGTCACCGGCAGCCCGTTGCGCAAGCCATCCCGAGAGCCGGTGAGGCGGTGCTTCGGTGCGGACATGCTTGAACCCCAATCGCTCGTAGTAAGCGTGCAGCCCCGTGTTCGTGCGCCATGTGTCGATACGCACCCAGGTCCGCCCCTCCAACTCGGCGAGCCGAGACACCCAGTCGATGACCCGGACGCCGAGATGCCGCCCAGAAGCGGCACGCGCGACGATCAGCTTGTACAGGTAAAGCGCCGATTCTGGATGGTCGGTGTCCATCCAGAAGTCACGGTCGACTGCACCGCGGCTCACGGTCGCTAGCGCCTGCCCCTGGTCGTCGACGACGACCCAGGCGCGTCCCTCGTCGATACTGGTGTGCCATTTGGCGATGGCCCGTTCGCCAGTCTCAGGGTCGCTCCACTGGTCGGTGTCCTTGGTCCGCAACCAAGCTTCCGCCTCTGTGCGCAGGGACATCAGGGCGGGAATGTCATCCGCCGCCGCAGGGCGAAGGTACTCAGTCCGTGCTGACTTCATAAAGGATCTTGTGCCTGTCTCCGGGGAGGATGGTGACCATGCAACGGAGGGGACGACCGTCCGAGTCATAGCCGGTTCTTGTGTGCTCTGCGACTGGTGTCGCTGCTGGTAGGGCAAGGAGTTCTGCCTCCTGCCGAGTCGGCATGCGGACTGAGATCTCATCTCGGTACTTGGCCTGCACGAGCCCCACGGACGCCAAAATGCCGCCGGGCGCCGAAACGTCGCGGGGCTCCATCAGGGGTGTCCCGACCACAAGTTCCTGGGGAAAGTAGGAGTCGGCAAGGGCGTAGGGCCGATTGTCCACATAGCGGGTGCGCTTTCGCGCGACGGCCAAGCCGTCCTCGGGGAGGGCGAGACATTCGCGTACGTGGGGTGGAGGTTCCACGATGGACACACTGATGTCCTGTCGAGGGGTCTTCCCCTCCTCCGTGACCGCGCTGGCCCACTGGTCGCCGGCGGTCTGCCCCTCGACCGCGTTGGCGTGACGGCTCCGGCTCTCCAGCGTCGTCCAGTTCCACACCACGGGCGGGTAGTCCTCGCGGACATATTTCCCTTGGCCTTGCCCCGTCACGACCAGTCCTTCTTCGACTAGAACGCGGACGCCTGCCCTGATCGTCTCGCGGCTGTAGCCGTACTGGCCCATCATTTTCGACTCACTGGGAAGCGCCTCGCCACCTCCCAGCTCCCCAGAGAGGATCTGTTCCCGCAGGTCATAGGCCACTTCCTGGGACTTGGTCATGCCTCGTCGCATGGGCATCGCATCTCCTCTTCTTCGACTCCTCCATACAAGTTAGACCAGAGGGCTTGACTCGCAAAGCCGCCATCGGGCAATCTCATGTCACGGCACTCCTCCAGACAAGTGGGAGAGGGTGTCACGTACGGTCCATCCGTACATGTCTGTCCAGGCAAGCGCCCCGGGTGGGTCCCGTGAAAGCGGGATCCGGAAGCGGATTCCACACCCGTCCGGGAGTGCCGGTTGGTTGAGAACTGAACAGAGTGTTCGAACGAACGGCGGGGTGGAAGTCCCCGTCCCTGCGGCGGCCGGGTTAGGGCCGTCGGCGGCACACCTTGCTCGTGTGTCAGCGCTGGAGAACACCAGCGGGGATCATCCCTCCCTTTTCGGGAGGTCAGCCCCTCAGGTGCCATCTGGCACACGGCCGCCCTGCTGGCGTCAGAGCAGTGACGATGACGCACCCGCTCCCGGCTCGGGACCGGCCTCCGTGGCAACGGAGCGCCGGTGAAAGCCGGCGGTTGCCTCCTCCGTCCGTCCGGCCGATCTGGTCGTACGGACGGGGCCGAGGGGAGCCGGGATGGTCCCGGGGCCGCCTGAGGGGGTTCCTGATGTTCGGAATGACGAAGTCTGCCGCTGCTGGTGCGTGCCTGAAGGAGCGGGCCGCGCGTCGCATCCACGCCGTGGTCGTGACGGTCGGCGGGGAGCGCAGCCGACGGGCCGCGAACAAGGTCACGACCGCGCTGCGGCTGGGCCGTATCGACCTGTGCGACGACGCCACCTGCGTCGACTGCGCGCCCGTGAAGTAGCCGCTGCGGGAGCTCCCGCAGCGCACCGCCCCGGATCAGCCGTGAGGTGTCGGATCGGATCCGACCCGGGGCACGCACCACCACTCACTCACCGTTCGAGGGGATCTCTCATGGGCAACATCGACAAGTTCTCGACCAAGGTGGCGGCGCAGGTTGTGCAGGCCGCAGCCCAGAGCGTCCAGACCCGTGGCCAGGCCGACGCTCTCATTCAGGCCGCGAGGCACGGGGGCGAGGCCGCCGTTCGGAAGCTGGCCGCCTCCATGTCCACCGAGGACCTTCAGCGCGTACAGAAGCGCCTCAGTCGCTAACCACACCACAACGGCGCACCCCCGGAGAGGCAACTCCGGGGGTGCTGTTCGGGCCGTTCCACCTGAGAGGAGCACGACCCATGGGCATTGTCCCTGATTTGACGATCGCTGACGCGGCCACCGCGTTCGCGCCGTGGCTGGAGCCGACGGGCGCGGAGTTGGACGCGATCGAAGCCGAGCTGCCGGTGATCCTGGCCGAGGTGGACGAGTTGGACGCCTACATCGTCACCCTGGACCGGACGCCGACGGAGTTGGACAAGCGCCGGCTGCGTAGGGCCCTGACCCGCGTGCTGCACGCGCGTCGGAACCTGGCCAACCACACCGCGGACGCGGGGCTGGCCGGGGATGCCGCGTGAGGTACACGGCGACGCTGAGCAAGACGTGTCTGGGCAGGTGGGAGTTGTACATCGCTGGCCCGGGCCGGGTGGACGACTGGCCGGTGGCCGACTTCGACCGGGCGGCCCCGGTGCCGACCATCGCCGAGCGGGCCGCGGCGCTGGCCGCTCTCGGCTACGAGCTGCCCCCGGGCGGCGCGTGGCGCTGGGACGAAGACCAGATGACGGCGACCGAGCAGGTTGAGCTGTCCGCCCGCGTCGACGTGCGGCCGATCGGCGGTGCCTCGTGAGCGCCCGCCGGTCGGCGGCGACTGCCGCCCCCGCCGTCGCGATGACCGCCGTCTCCATGGTGCTGACGCTGGCCGTGGTGATGATCTGGCTCGGGGCCGTGGTGCCGTGGCCGATCGCGCTCGTGGTCGGGCTCGGGATCGACGGCGGCTGGCTCGCCGTGCTGGCGTACGAACGCCGCCTCGCCGCCCAGGGCGACCGCTCTCTCCTGGTGACGGTGGTCGGCTGGGCCTTCGGCCTGGTGGCGACCGCTGTCCTCGTCGGCCACGCGCTCACCGAGGCGTCGCCTGCCGCGTGGCTGGCCGTCGCCTGGCTCCCCATCGCCGCCAAGCTCTTGTGGCTGGTCCACTCGATGTGGGAGCGCACGGCACTGACCCCGGCGGCCCTTGGCACGATCCGAGGCATCCAGCAGGACGCGCGGGACAGCGCCGCCGTCGCCCGCGCCCAGCTCGCCGCCCAAGCCGCCACCGAAGAGACCCGACTGACGGCCGTGACGGCCGCCGGGGCACGTGTCGCACGCGTACAGGCCCGTACCGCGCAGACCCTCACGGCCGCGTGGGGAGCGCTGGAGACAGCCCGACAGGGCGACGCCCGCACCGCTCTGACCAGCGTGACAGCCCCCGTCACACCCGATGTCGCACCCGTCTGGGAACTCCCCGTCTGGGGCCCGGTCGACCCGGTGACACCCCCCGCGCTGGAGACCGGCACCGGGCTCACGGATGACGACCTCGACGCGCTTGTCGACGCGATCCGTCACAGCGTCACACCGCCCCTGTCCTACCGCGACATGGCCCAGCAGTTCCGGGCCGCCGGCCACGCCGCCGGGGAAACCCGGCTCCGGGCCGCGTGGAAGCGGGTCGCGTCGTGAGCCCCGCGTTCGGTCGCTGCTACGACCCCAGTGGCGCCCTGCACGGCATCCCCACCTACCCGTGGCGCCTCGCGCCCGACGGCTACGCCACCCGCCGCCAACTCCGCGCCAAGGGGCTGCGCCCCGGCGGGCAACCTGTCTCCGCGCAGGTGATGCGCCGCTCCCGCCGGCGCCGCGGGGGTGTGACGGTCGCGTACCTCTACCGGATCGACCACGCCAAGCCGGTCCGGCCGATGACGTCGCGCAAGTGGGGCGCCTTGGCGCTAGCGATGCTCGCCCGCCGCACCTGCCCCCGCTGCCAGATCACCTACTCGTACTGCATCCCCACTTCTCTCGGGGTGTGCGTGACCTGTGCCTTTCCCGACGCTCAGGCCGCCGCGTGACCAGTTCAGAAGGGAGCGCTCGTGAACGAGAACACCGGTGAGATCACCAGGGCGTCCGCGGACGCCCTGGCAGCGGCCAGACAGGGCGAACAGTTCGCCCTCATGCTGTCCGCGATTCAAGCCGCGCAAGTCGCCCAGCAACACGGCGGCGGCTGCGGCTGCCAGCACACCCAGCAGCCGGCCCGGCCGCGTCGGAGCACCGGTCAGGTACTCGCCATCGCGGGCGCGGTGTGCGCCTGCGGCGCCGTCGCCGTCGGCATGTTCCTCGCCATCGCCGTCACCGCGCTCGCGGTCGCCGGCGGGAGCGTCGTGCTCCTGCTCCTGGTCCGCGAACTCCGCACCAACCAGGGCCAGAAGCGCCGCTGACCGGCTGCCTGTCCACCCTCGCCCGCACCTGGGCCGGGGGTGGGCGGGGAGCTGGGACAGCCCCGGCCCGGAGAGGGGACCTGCGATGGCACGGATCGAAGAGCGTGAGCCGAAGCTGACCGCGGGCGAAAAGGCCAAGGTGAGCTGGTACGTCCTGCGGATGGCAAAGCGCGGCCTGGCTGATGACCGCGTCCGCGGCGGCGTCGTGGACCAAAGCGACCTGGAACGCAAAGTCGAGCGCATTATCGAGGGCGCCCGCAAGCGCGAGGAGCGCGAGGCGAAGGCCGCCCGCAAGAAGCAGTAGATGCGCCCCCGGGACGGCCGACGGCCGGCAAGCACTGGCCGCCCCGGGGCCCATTCCCCTATCGACCGCCCGCGGGGCGGGATCGGAGAACTCCATCATGACGGAATCGACGGCGGACGCACCCGTGATGGGGAGTGTCCACGACCTGAACGAGCACCGGACCCGTGCGGGCGGGCCGGTGTCCCTCCTCAAGCCCGCCCCTGCCGAGAACACCCCGAACGTTGCCGACGGGTCGGCCCAGGGTCCGGACGTGGCCGTGCCGTTGTGGGTACGGTCCGGGCGCGCGGTCCGGGCCGCGGTGACGCACGACCGCACCCGCACGACGGCCCGGTTGGCGATCCGGCACAGCTCGTACGTGCTGGGCGGGGGGCGGATCGTGGCCCGCCGCGCGTGGGACGGACGCACCGCCGCCCGGTACGAACGGATGATCCGCGCCGCTGAGGCAGCGGGGAACATGGAGGCGGCGGCGGAGTGGGAGGAGCGCGGTCGCGCGTTTCGGGCTGCGCGGCATCAGCGGCGGATGGACCTGATCACCTCCCCTGAGCGGGTCGCGCGGTCCGCCGCGTACGGCACGGTGGCCGGCGCGGGCGGTCTGCTCCTCCTCGGTATCGCGCTCGCCATCGCCACCGAAACCCCGTCCGACGTCGCCACCCCCGCGCTGGCCATCGTCGAGTTGGTGCGGCTGCTGGTCGTGATCGTGACCGTGGTCTGGGGCCCCGCCGTGGCGATGGGGCCGTGGCTGGTGCTGGCCGGCCTGTGGGCCGTGGGCCGGCATCGGCAGGCGGCCCCGCAGTGGGCTCTGCCCGCGACCTCCCGCACGACGGACAGCGAGCCCATTACCCCGTCCATCGTGGTCAAAGCCCTGCGTGACCTCGGTGTGCCCGCGCTACGGGGCGCCATCAAGGAGATGGGCGACGCGGGCGCGAGCATGCTGGGCCCGATCGTGCTGGCGGGCTGCGGCGTGGAGGTGGACATCCTGCTGCCGAGCGGGTGCAGCACGGAGGAAGTCCTTGCCCGGCGGCGGAAGCTGGCGGAGAACCTGGGCCGCCATGAGCACGAGGTTCATCTGTCGGTGGCCCCGGCCGCGCGGACGGTGCGGGCGTGGATCGCCGACTCGGGCGCGCTGGATGAGCCGATCGGCCCGAGCCCGCTCGTCCTGGACGAGACGACGACCGCCGACTATAAGACCGGCCGCGCCCCGTGGGGATTCGACCTGCGTGGCGATGCCGCCCTGATCAGCCTCCACCAGCGCCACATGCTGATCACCGGCCTGTCCAACCAGGGCAAGACCGCGTCGCTACGGTCTCTCGTCCTCTGGCTGGCCCATGACGTCAGCGTCGAACTCCGGATCGCCGACCTCAAGGGCGTGGGCGACTGGCAGTGCACGGAGGGGATCGCGACCGTCCTCGTCCAAGGGCCCACCGACGACCACGTCATCGAGGCCACAGAGATGATGGAAGAGGGCGTGGAGGAGATGAACCGGCGCCTGCTCGCGCCGAAGGGCAGCGTGTTCCCGCCGCTGGTCCTCATCTGCGATGAAGCCCAGGTCGCGTACGGGTCCGGCGCCATCGGGGACGACAAGCGCCCCTACGGCGGCGCCAAGGCCACGTCCCGCTACTTTCAGGCGGTCAAGGCGATCCACGACCAGGGCCGAGCGGTGAACGTCACCACCTGGGAGGGCACCCAGGACCCGACGAACGAGAACCTGCCCAAGCGCTCCCGTGAGGGCAACCACATCCGGGCGTCGCTGGTGCTGGGCACCGAGTCGCAGGCCCGGATGGCGATCGGTGACGCGGCGGTCGACGCTGGGGCCGCCCCCCACAAGCTCCGGCAGGGACTCGACAAGGGCACCCTCGTCGTCGCGGGAGACGGCGTGAAGCTCGCTCCCGGCCAGCCCGCCATCACCATCCGCACCCACTACATCAGCGATGACGACGCCGACGTGATCGCCGACCGGATCCGCGCCCGCCGGGCAGGCGTCACCACCCGCACCGCCACGGTCGCGCCGGTCGAAACCGACCACCTCGCCGACATCGCGGGCGTCATCGGCGACGACACCCGCGTCCTGACCCAGGACGTCCTCAAGCGCCTCGCCGTTCTGGACGAGACGACGTACGGCGGCTGGTCGTTCATCGACCTCAAACGTGCCCTCGACGGCACCGGAGCCGAGCCCTACAAGTCCGACGGCCGCATGGCCATCGCCCGCGACCGGATCCGCCAGGCGCTCTCCGCACGCGACGACGACAGCGGTTCCGCTTCCGCTTCCTGACACAGGGAGGCACCCCCACCCGAGCCAGGGAGGCAGGGAGAACTCCCTCACCCCCTCCCTGCCCCGCATCCCTGGCGTTGACCAGCACAAATGATCTGTCAGGGAGGCAGGGAGGCATCCCAGGCCAGGGGCCCGAAACCCCCTCCACAAGCCCCCGGGAAGAGGGTGCGCCAGCCTCCCTGAACACCAAATGAGCACCATTCCGCTTCCCACTGAGGAGCCCCATGGACCCGTTCGACGACTGCGACCGCTGCAACCCGACCGACGACACCGAGCCCTACCCGCACCCGCACTGCTGCGGCTGCGGCGCCGACGGCTCCAGCGAGCGTCCCAACTGCACCTGCCCGTAGCACCACCGAGGGCGGCCCCCTCTCGGCAAAGACCGGGGCCGCCCTCATCCAGCACAACCCAACGAACTGGAGGCATCCAGCATGACGCAACCCACCCCGCTCGCGCGAGGGTCCATGCCCGCCGGTCGGGAGCTCCCGGCCACAGATAGCCCGCGGTTCTACCTCACCACCCACAAAAAGCACTGGCTGCGGGAAACACCCGTTGACCTGTTCCTGAAGTCCGAGCACCTTGCCTCGGCCGTGAAGCCCCTCCAGCCCCGCGGCAGGTACGCGGTCGACTCCGGAGGCTTCACCGAGCTTCAGCGACACGGCCGCTGGACCCGCACCCCCCGCCAGTACGTGGACGACCTGCGCCGCATCTGGGAACACGTCGGCCCCTACGACTGGGCAGCCGGGCAAGACTGGATGTGCGAAGACCTCATCATCAACGGCGGGCAGGCCGGACCGCTCACCTTCGCAGGCACCCACCTGTCCGTAGCCGAGCACCAGCGCCGCACGGTCCGGAACTTCCTCGACCTCCGGTCAATCGCACCCACCCTGCGGATCATCCCCACCCTGCAAGGCAGCACCATCCCCGAATACCACCAGTGCGCGGACCTCTACGAGTCCTACGGCGTGAACCTGCGCGCCGAACCGATCGTCGGGCTCGGCTCAGTCTGCCGTCTCCAGTCCACTCGCCAGGGCGCAGCCATCGTCACCGCCATGGCCGCCCGCGGCTACCGGCTCCACGGCTTCGGCTTCAAGACCCTGGGCCTGTCCCGCGTTGGCCACCTGCTGGCCTCTGCCGACTCCGCCGCTTGGAGCTCCCACGCCCGCCGCCGCCCCCCGCTCCCCGGCCACACGCACCTGAACTGCGCCAACTGCATCGACTACGCCCTGATGTGGCGCACCCGGGTCCTCAACAGCCTCCCGCCCCAGGGCCCCGGCACTGGACTGGAGACAGCCGCATGAACACCCTCCTCAACGCCGCCCTCGACGCCGCCGCCCGCGGCTGGCCCGTCTTCCCCCTGCGCCCCGGCACCAAGCGCCCTGCCCTCCACGGCGAGCAGCAGTGCCCCCGCACCGGGCCCTGCTCCACGGGGCATCAGAAGTGGGAGCAGCGCGCCACCCTCGACCCCGACCTCATCCGCGCCGCCTGGACGTGTGCCCCGTACAACGTCGGGCTGGCCACCGGGCCGGCCGGGCTGCTCGTGGTCGACCTCGACCAGCCCAAGAACGAGAAGAGCAGTTCGGGCGCCCCTTGCGGGGCGACGACCTTTCGTGCGCTCTGCGAGCGCGCCGGCCACCCGGTGCCCACCACCTATCGCACCCGGACCGCGAGCGGCGGGCAGCACCTGTACTTCAGCGCCCCGGCTGGTGTGCGGCTCACCAACACCGCCAGCAGCCTCGCGCCGTTGGTCGACACGAGGGCGTGGGGCGGCTATGTCGTCGCCGCGGGCAGCACCACCCCCACCGGAACGTACGAAGCGCTGAGCACCCCTCAGGCGGCCCCACTGCCCGCGTGGCTGCTGAGCATCCTCAAGCCCGCCCCCAAGCCCGTACGGCGGCCCTCAGGGGCTATTGCGGGGCAAAGTTGTCGATACGCTGACGTAGCTCTCTCCAGCGAAACCCGCACCGTTGCCACCACCACCGAGGGCGGGCGGGATGCCGCACTCCTCCGGGCAGCGCGAGCACTCGGGCGCTTCGTCGCGTGGGGCGACCTCCCCCGACACGTGGTCGAGCAGGCTCTTCAGGAGGCGGGGGAATCGGCCGGACTCAAGCCGTACGAGTGCCGCTCCACCATCCGCAGCGCGTTGAACTGGTCCATCGCCAACAACCCGCGCCGGACGGCGGCATGAGCACCCCTCCCCCCTCCCTGAAGAGCACCACCAGCACCCCCGGTTGCACCGGCCCCGCCGAACCGACCGGCACCCCGGACGGCCGTAGCGCGCCCGAGGGTCGTCGCCCGAAGGGCGTCCTCTCTGCCTGTCGCCCTGACCGGCACGCGACCAGCGACGGACGCCGCATCGTCGGTGGACTCCACATCGTCGCCCCCGGTCGCGGCACCACCCCCACCGCTCGTTCCTGGTGCGCCTGCGGACGCGATCTCTATGCCGTCGGCCACCGCCGCGTACTCGCCCTCATCGCCGACCACGCCCACCACCGGGACGTCTGCCCGCACCACCGCACTCAGGAAGGCAGGGCCGCCGCATGAGCGCCGACCTGTGGGAGGGCTTCAGTGATGCCCTGGATCCCGAGACCATCACCGGCCCCGTGTGGGACGAACCTGTCCCGCTCAATCCCCGCCGGGAGCTCCCGGTGTTCCCGGTGCACGCGCTGCCCGAGTGGCTGGGCAGCATGGTCGCCGGGGTCGCGGAGGAGACGCAGACCCCGGTAGACCTGGCCGGGTGCTTGGCTCTAGCCGTGCTCGCCACGGCGGCCGGCGGGCGGGCCATGGTTCACGTGCGGGGTCACTGGCGCGAGCCGGTGAACCTCTACACGGCCGTGGCCCTGCCCCCGGGCAACCGGAAGTCGGCCGTGTTCGCGCTCATGACCGGCCCGCTGCTGGCCGCCGAGAAGGCATTGGTGGAGTTGTCCGGCCCGCGCCGGGCCGAAGCCGAGACCACCGCCCGCCTGGCCCGCTCGGCTGCCGACAAGGCCGCGCAGAAGGCCGCCGCAGCGGAACCCGGGCTGCGTGACCAGCTCACTGCCGAAGCCGTCCACCTCGCCCAGCAGGCCGACGAGATGACCGTCCCGGCGAAACCCCAACTCGTCGCGGACGACGTCACCCCCGAAAGCCTCGCCACCCTGGTCGCGGACCAGGACGGGCGGATGAGCGTCATGTCCGCCGAAGGGGAGATCTTCGACATCATCGCCGGACGCTACTCCGGCACCCCCAACATGGGCATCTTCCTCAAAGGCCATGCCGGGGACATGGTCCGCGTGAACCGGCAGGGCCGCGACGCCCAGCACGTCGAAGCCCCCGCCATCACCATGGGCCTTGCGATCCAGCCCGAAGTGCTGGATGCCCTGGGCAGGGTGAAGGGGGCCGACGGGCGGGGGCTGCTGGCCCGGTTCCTGTATGCCAAGCCGGTGTCTCTGGTCGGCTCCCGCAACCTCACCCCGGAGCTTCTTCCGGAGGAAACCGCGGCTACCTACGCCAAGCAGTTGGGCGGGCTGGCGTTGGCGCTGGCGGATTGGACCGACCCCGCCGTTCTCACGCTCACCTCCGACGCCGACGCGGTCCTGTTGGCCTACCAGAAGGTGACCGAGTCGCGGATTGGGAAGGGCCGCAGCCTCCACCCGGTCATCAAGTGGGCGTCCAAGCGTGACGGGGCCGTCGCCCGCATCGCCGGGCTACTCCACCTCGCCACCCATCCCGACAACGGATGGATGGTCCCCATCAAGGCCGCCACCATGGCCGCCGCCACCGAAATCGGGGACTACTTCACCGCCCACGCCCTGGAAGTCTTCGACGCCATGGGCGCCGACCCCGCCCAGGAAGCCGCCCATCAACTCCTCACCCACCTCAAGGAACAGCGCCTGTCCGGCTTCACCAAGCGCGAGCTGTTCCGGGGCCTGTCACGCGGAGACTTCCCCGCCATGACCGACCTCGACCCGGCGCTCACCCTGCTGGAAGAACACGGATGGGTCCGCCAGCAGCCCGTTCCCCCGCGCTCCGGACGCGGGGGCCGGCCACCGTCGCCCCGCTTCGACACCCACCCCAACGTCACCCCGCCACTCGCCACCGGCTGACAGAACCTCCATTCCGCTGACAGAACTGACACAACCCCCAACCCGGCCCGCTGACCTGCACAAAGAGCCATGATCACGGCTCTGACAAAACCTCCGAAAACTCTGACAGAACCTCCCCGCCCCCAGTTTCCGGCACCACCCACACAGACCAAGCCGCCCCGGGAGCGCTCCGACAGAACCCTCCACCCGGAGGTTCTGTCAGAGTTTTCGGAGGTTTTGTCACGACGCCGGAAACTGGAGTAACCGCAGGTCAGCGGGCCAGCAGCGAAGTTCTGTCAGTTCTGTCACGGAAACCCGCCCAACCCGCCCCGAGGAGTCCCCCGTGGCACCCAAGCGCAGCCCCGAGACCAATCCGCAGGTGAGCCTGCGGTCCGGCCTCCCCAACCAATATCTCGACACCGACGACATCGCCGCGATCTTCAAGGTGCCCAAAGAGACGGTCTACCAGTGGCGGAAGAAGCACATCGGTCCGCCGGGATTCCGCGTCGGCAAATACGTCCGCTACGACCCCGCCGCCGTCCGCGCCTGGGTCACCCACCAGAGCAGCACCGAAGCAGCCTGAATGTCTCTCAGCCCGTGGCACTCCAGCCGGAGCGCCACGGGCCTCCTCATGCAACGAAGGGATCGACCTGCATGGCAGGCCACATCCAAGACCGCTGGTACAAGGCCGAGCGCGGACCCGATGGCAGACTTCGCCGCGTCAAGAGCGAACGCCACGGAACCGGCATGCGCTACCGGGCCCGGTACGTCGCTCCCGACGGCACCGAGAAGTCCAAGTCCTTCCCCGACAAGCAGAAGCGACTTGCTGAGGGGTGGCTCACGCAGATCGCTGCCGACATGGCGCGTGGGCAGTACGTCGACCCGACCGCGGGGAGGGTGACGTTCCAGCAGTTCGCCACGACGTGGCTGGCGTCCCAGACGACCGACGTGTCTACCATCGCGGCGATGGAACTTCGGTTCCGGCTGCACGCCTTCCCTCATATCGGTTCCCGCTCCATGTCCGCGTTCCAGCCCGGACACATCCGCACCTGGGCCCGAACTCTGCAAGATGCTGGCCTCGCGTCGTCGTACCAGCGAGTCATCTTCGCGAACGTCTCCGCCGTCTTCGCTGCGGCTGTGGATGACGGGATCATCACCCGAAATCCCTGCCGGGCCGGGTCCGTCCGGGCACCCAAGCTCGATGCTCGGAAGCTCAAGCCGTGGTCCCATCAGCGGGTGCTCGCCGTCCGGGCCGGACTCCCGGAGCCTTACCGGTCAACTGTCGACGTAGGCGCTGGATGCGGTCTGCGGCAGGGAGAGGTCTTCGGGCTTGCGCTCGATGAAGTCGACTTCCTGGGCGGTGTCGTTCACGTCGTTCGCCAGGTCAAGATGGTGGGCTCACATCTGGTCTTCGCCCCGCCGAAGGGCGGCAAGCTGCGTGATGTGCCGCTGCCGGACGTCGTCTCCCACGCCCTCGCACGGCACATCACGCAGCGCCCGCCCATGGAGGTCACCCTCCCGTGGAAGACGCCTGATGGCCCGCCCACGACGGCCACGCTGCTGTTCTACTCGCGTGAGCGGAAAGCCCTGAACCGGAACTACTTCAACATGCACCTGTGGAAGCCCGCGTTGGTCGCCGCTGGCGTGATTCCGGAGCGTTCGCCGGGGGAGAGGTTCAAGCGCTCGCGCGAGCACGGCATGCACGCGCTCCGCCACTACTACGCCTCGGTGCTGCTTGATGCCGGGGAGAACATCCGGGCCCTGGCCGAGTATCTGGGGCACTCGGACCCGGGCTTCACGCTTCGCATCTACACGCACCTGATGCCCAACAGTCAGGACCGTGCCCGACGGGCCATCGATGAGGTGTTCCGTCCGGACGCTGAGGATGACGGCGAGGATGGCGGGGCGGTCCCGGTCGCGGCGTGAACGAAGCCTGAAGAAGGGCCGTCGGCCGTGCCTTCCGAGAGGGGAAGAACACGGCCGACGGCCCACAGACGGCCCAGGAGAGCGAAAATAGGCTCTGACCTGCGGCGATCTTAGATGTCGAAGTACAGCTCGAACTCGTGCGGGTGCGGGCGGAGCTGGATCGGGGCGATTTCGTTCGTGCGCTTGTAGTCGATCCAGGTCTCGATCAGGTCCGAGGTGAACACGCCGCCCGCCTGCAGGTACTCGTTGTCCGCCTCCAGGGCGTCGAGGACCGCGGGGAGGGACGTCGGGACCTGCGGGACGCTCGCGTGCTCCTCGGGGGCGAGCTCGTAGAGGTCCTTGTCGATCGGCTCGGCCGGCTCGATCTTGTTCTTGACGCCGTCGATGCCCGCGAGGAGGAGGGCCGCGAAGGCCAGGTACGGGTTGGAGGACGGGTCGGGGGCGCGGAACTCGACGCGCTTGGCCTTCGGGTTGGAGCCGGTGATCGGGATGCGCATCGCGGCGGAGCGGTTGCGCTGCGAGTACACCAGGTTGACCGGGGCCTCGAAGCCGGGGACCAGGCGGTGGTAGGAGTTCACCGTCGGGTTGGTGAAGGCGAGCAGCGACGGGGCGTGCTTGAGGATGCCGCCGATGTAGTAGCGGGCGGTGTCCGAGAGGCCGGCGTAGCCCTGCTCGTCGTAGAAGAGGGGGACGCCGCCCTGCCACAGGGACTGGTGGACGTGCATGCCCGAGCCGTTGTCGCCGAAGATCGGCTTCGGCATGAAGGTCGCGGTCTTGCCGTTGCGCCAGGCGACGTTCTTCACGATGTACTTGAAGAGCATCAGGTCGTCGGCGGCGGCGAGCAGGGTGTTGAACTTGTAGTTGATCTCCGCCTGGCCGGCCGTGCCCACCTCGTGGTGCTGGCGCTCGACCTGGAGACCGGCCTTGTCCAGCTCCAGGGAGATCTCGGCGCGCAGGTCGGCGAAGTGGTCGACCGGCGGGGCGGGGAAGTAGCCGCCCTTGTAGCGGACCTTGTAGCCGCGGTTGTCCTCGACCGCGCCGGTGTTCCAGGCGCCGGCCTCGGAGTCGATGTGGTAGAAGCCCTCGTTCGCGGAGGTGTTGAAGCGCACCGAGTCGAAGACGTAGAACTCCGCCTCGGGGCCGAAGTACGCGGTGTCCGCGATGCCGGTGGAGGCGAGGTACGTCTCAGCCTTCTTGGCGATGTTGCGCGGGTCGCGGCTGTACTGCTCGCCCGTGATCGGGTCGTGGATGAAGAAGTTGATGTTGACGGTCTTGTCGCGGCGGAAGGGGTCGACCCGCGCCGTCGACAGGTCGGCGCGCAGCGCCATGTCGGACTCGTGGATCGCCTGGAAGCCGCGGATCGACGAGCCGTCGAAGGCCAGCTCCTCGGCCGGGTCGAACGCATGCGCCGGGATGGTGAAGTGCTGCATCACGCCCGGGAGGTCGCAGAAGCGGACGTCGATGAACTTGACGTCCTCGTCTGCGATGAACTTCTTCGCGTCGTCGGCGTTCTGGAACATCCAACTCCTCCTACTCCCGACCCGGGAGGGGCGGGGTGGTAGCTCGTCCGTGCGGCCAGTGCGGTGGCACACGCAGGTCCCGACCATAGGCAGGAGGCATTTCTCCAGCATGACCCGATTGTTTCGCTCGCGTTAACCGGGCCGGTCGTCGGGTTGCGTACGTCACCCCCGCCCCGGCCCCCCACGGGTACCGCCACGGCCGGGGCCCAGTACCGTGGACGGGTGGACGTGGACAAGAGGCAAGCAGTCGGATCGTGGCTCTCCGGGCCCCGCGCGGCGGCCGAGGACATGGGCGTCGACTTCGGTCACCGGGGCAAGCGGCTCGGCCTGCCGGAGGAGGGGCCGGGCGCCATCGCGCCCACGGGGCGGCGCCTCGGCGCCATCTTCGTCGACTGGGGGCTCTGCTTCCTGATCGCGAACGCGTTCTTCGGCGACGGCGCGCCCCAGACCACCGCGAACATCGCGGTCGGCGTCCTCTTCGTGGTGAACGCCCTCGCCGTCGGGACCGTCGGCTTCACCCCCGGCAAGCGGCTCTTCAAACTCCGGGTCGTCTCCGTCGACGGCGGACGGCTCGGCTTCGGCCGGGTCCTGCTGCGCACCGTGCTGCTCTGCCTGGCGCTGCCCGCCCTGATCTGGGACCGCGACGGGCGCGGGCTGCACGACCGGTTCGCCAAGGCCGTACAGGTGCGGCTCTGAGCCGTACGGGCACGGAAACAGGTACGCGTACGGGCAGGGAAACAGGTACGCGAGAGGGGCGGCCCGGATCGAATCCGGACCGCCCCTCTTCACATCGCGTCGCGCAGAAGGCTGCGGAAGGCTTCTCAGCGCTCCCAGCGAACGCCGCCGCCGGTCAGCGCATCTTCGGGCCGCCGCGCGGCATGCGCATGTTCTTGGGCAAGGGACCCTTCGGCATCGGCATGTTGCTCATCAGGTCGCCGAGCGCCCGCAGTCGGTCGTTCGTCGCCGTCACCTGCGGGCCCGAGAGCACGCGCGGCAGCTTCAGCATGGTCGTACGGACCTTCTTCAGCGGGACCTGGCCCTCGTCCGTGCCCACGACGATGTCGTGCACCGGCACGTCCATCGCGATCCGCGCCATCTTCTTCTTCTCGGCCGCGAGCAGTGTCTTCAGCCGGTTCGGGTTGCCCTCGGCCACCAGCACGATGCCCGCACGGCCCACGGCGCGGTGCACCACGTCCTGGTTGCGGTTCATCGCGACCGCCGGCGTCGTCGTCCAGCCGCGCCCCACGTTCTGCAGGACCGCGGCAGCCGCGCCCGGCTGGCCCTCCATCTGGCCGAACGCCGCCCGCTCGGCCCGGCGTCCGAAGACGATCGCCGCGGCGAGGAGGGCGAACAGGAAGCCCAGGATGCCCAGGTAGACCGGGAAGCCGATCAGGTAGCCGAAGCCGAGGAAGACACCGAAGGTGACGATTCCCACGGCGGCGATGACGAGCCCGACCTTAGGGTCGGCCTTGCGCGTCATCTTGTACGTCAGGGCGATCTGTTTCAGTCGCCCGGGGTTCGCAGCAGCGTCAGTGCTGTCTGTTTTTGCCTTCCTCGCCATAACCCGAAGTTTACGTGGCCCGCGGCGCGCGGTCCGCCACGGCCTCCAGTACGTGCAGCGCCTCGACGCGGTCCTGGGCCCGGCGGCGGTCCTCCAGCACGGCCGACCAGGCGTTGCGGCGCGCGGTGCGCTGCCCGCGGCCCAGGAGAAGCGACTCCACGGCGCGTAGGGCGACGGTCACGGACGGGAGGGCGGTGGCGCGCTCGGGAAGTGCGTGCACGGTGGTGACCCCCTTCGGGGAAGGCGGAGCGGCACGGGCCGCTGAGGGCCGGACGGGTCTGCAGGAAGGTCTGCAAAACGAGGGTTACCCGTTGGTGTTACCAGCGCGTGACCGGGTGGTCAAACGGTGATGAAACCCTGATGCGGGGCCCCGGAACGCTGACGCGGCCCGTACGCCGCCCCGACCTGCGGGGAGCGTCCGGGCCGCGCCGTACGTCGCATTACCGGGCGGTAGTCGCTTGTGCTCGAATTCACACGGTGACGGTCCGGGCCTCGTCGGGCCGGCGGCTCACACCACCGGGAGCTGGGCGCGGTCGCCGGTCAGCCGTCGCTCCATCGCCTGCTGGTACAGCCGGCCGGCGCGGTACGAGGAGCGCACCAGCGGACCGGACATCACGCCGGAGAAGCCGATCTGCTCGGCCTCGTCCTTCAGCTCCACGAACTCCTGCGGCTTCACCCAGCGCTCGACGGGGTGGTGGCGCACCGTCGGCCGCAGGTACTGCGTGATCGTGATCAGCTCGCAGCCCGCGGCGTGCATCTGCTGCAGCGCGTCGGTGATCTCGGCGCGGTCCTCGCCGAGCCCCAGGATCAGGTTCGACTTGGTGACGAGCCCGGCCTCGCGGGCGCGGGTGATCACCTCGAGCGAGCGCTCGTAGCGGAAGCCGGGGCGGATCCGCTTGAAGACCCGCGGCACGGTCTCCACGTTGTGCGCGAAGACCTCGGGCCGGGAGCTGAAGACCTCCTCCAGCGCCTCCGGCGCCGCGTTGAAGTCGGGGGCCAGCAGCTCGACCTTGGTCCGGCCGTCGGCGCGGTCCGCGGTCTGGGCGTGGATCTGGCGCACCGTCTCCGCGTACAGCCAGGCGCCGCCGTCCGGCAGGTCGTCGCGGGCGACGCCGGTGATCGTGGCGTAGTTCAGGTCCATGGTGACCACGGACTCGCCGACCCGACGGGGCTCGTCGCGGTCCAGGGCCTCGGGCTTGCCGGTGTCGATCAGACAGAAGTCACAGCGCCGGGTGCACTGGTCGCCGCCGATGAGGAACGTCGCCTCGCGGTCCTCCCAGCACTCGAAGATGTTGGGACAACCTGCCTCCTGGCACACCGTGTGCAGCCCCTCGCTCTGCACGAGCTTCTGCATCTTGGTGTACTCGGGGCCCATTTTCGCCCGGGTCTTGATCCACTCGGGCTTGCGCTCGATGGGGGTCTGGGCGTTGCGGACCTCCAGGCGCAGCATCTTGCGTCCGTCGGGTGCGACAGCGGACACGTGGTGCCCCTTTCTGCGTTGCATTGCGTTGCGCTGCATTGCGTTGCGTGGCACTGCGTTGCGACGCGCACGGCTATGCGGCATTCGAATCAGCGGCGCACACCAGGGTACGCCCGTCGTTTGTACGGCCCTGTGTCATGCCAACCCGGTCACACACAGGCACATTCCCCCGAACGGTCAGTGACCGCGGCACCGGGGGAAGTGCGGCGCGGCTCACACTGCGGCTCAGCCCGCGGCTCACACCGCGGGCTCGACCTCCCGCGGTTTGGGTTCCACCTCCGCCAAGACCTCCCGCAGGTGCCCCTCCAGCACCGGCAGGACGTCCGCGATGGTGAGGTCCGTGCCCAACTCGTCCGCCAGCGAGGCGACCCCGGCGTCCCTGATGCCGCACGGCACGATCCGGTCGAACCAGGTGGTGTCCGGGTTCACGTTCAGCGCGAAGCCGTGCATGGAGACGCCCTTGGCGATGCGGATGCCGATGGCCGCCAGCTTGCGGTCCTCGCGCCGCTGGCCCGCGTTGGACGGGGCGTACTCGGGGCCGTTCAGCCGGGGGTCGAACTCGTCGTTCGCGAGCCGCGGGTCGAACTCCAGCGAGAGCCCGCCCAGCGACGGCCGCTGCTCCACCGGGTCGCCCAGCACCCACACCCCGCTGCGGCCCTCGATCCGGCTGGTCGCCACGCCGAACTCGGCGCAGCAGCGGATCAGGGCCTCCTCCAGCCGGCGCACGTGCGCCACCACGTCCACCGGGCGCGGCAGCTTCAGGATCGGATAGCCCACGAGCTGGCCCGGGCCGTGCCAAGTGATCTTGCCGCCGCGGTCCACGTCGACGACGGGGGTGCCGTCCAGGGGGCGCTCGCTGTCCTCGGTGCGCCGGCCGGCCGTGTACACCGGTGGGTGTTCCAGCAGCAGACAGGTGTCCGGGACCTCGTCCGCGAACCGGGCGGCGTGCACCTCGCGCTGCTTCTGCCACGCCTCCACGTACTCGACCGCTTCCTCGCCGAAGCCCAGCCGGACGAACCGCAGCTCACCCACGGCACTGCCTCCCTCGAACCGTCTTCTCGCGCTGCCGCGCCTGCTGCACCTCCGCCACTGTACGGCGGTCGGCCGATCGGAGCGGGCGGGAGTTCTTCCCGTCAGCGTCGACCCCAATCCTCACACGTTCGGATGAAGCTCCGTCGAACGCCGTGGGCGGGCCTTAAGAGGCCGCTAAATTCGCGCCGTTCCATGAGGGCTGCGACCGGCCCGGAAGGCAGGAGACCGCACAGCTGATGACGGAACGACCCCCGCAGCGCACCCCCAACCGCCAGCTGGCCGCGCTCATCGCCGAGGCCGGATTCTCCAACGCGGGACTCGCCCGCAGAGTGGACCAGCTCGGGCAGGAGCACGGGCTGGACCTGCGGTACGACAAGACGTCCGTGACCCGCTGGCTGCGCGGCCAACAGCCGCGCGGCACGACCCCCGCGCTCATCGCCGAGGTGTTCACCAGACGCCTGGGCCGACGCCTGTCGGCGCAGGACCTCGGCCTCGACGCGTGTGCCCCCGTCTACGCGGGGCTGGAGTTCGCCGCCACCCCGGAGGAGGCCGTCGACATCGTCGGCGGCCTGTGGCGCAAGGACTCCGGCAGCCACGCCGAATTACGCAAGATCGCCTTCACCCCCGCCGGGCTCGTCGTGCCCAGCAGGGACTGGCTGATCGGGCGGGCCGACGAACGCGTCAGCCGCGGTGACGGAAGCCGTGCCGACGGCAGACACGGCGACGGCAGACACAGCGACGGAAGTCGCGCCGACGGCAGACACGGTGACGCGCCGGCGACCGGCCTGCGGGTGCCCCACCAGGGCGGCCCGCCGATCGGCGTGCCCCGACAGCGCAGCATCGACCGCAGTACGGACCGCGGCCCCGGGCAGCGGGTCTCCAGCGGCGACATCGCCGCCCTGCGCTCGGTCGGGGAGCTGTTCCGCTCCATCGACGACGCGTACGGCGGCGGCCACGCCCGCCAGGCCCTCGTGCGCTACCTGGAGCACGAGGCCGAGCCGATGCTGCGCGGCACCTACGGGGAGGTCACCGGCCGCCGGCTGTTCGGCGCCGTCGCCGACCTGACCCGGCTCGCCGGCTGGACGTCGTACGACATCGCCGCGCACGGGCTCGCCCAGCGCTACTTCGTCCAGGCGCTGCGGCTGGCGCAGGCGGCGGGGGACCGGGCGTACGGCAGCTACGTCCTGGTCACCATGAGCCGGCAGGCCGTCTACCTCGGGCACGGGCGGGAGGCCGTGCAGCTCACCCGGGTCGCCCAACAGGGCCTCGGACCCTCCGCGCCGCCTGTGGTGCAGTCGCTGCTGCACGCGGTGGAGGCCCGCGGACACGGCGTGCTCGGCGAGGCCCGCGCCTGCACCGCCTCCCTCATGCGGGCCGAGCGCGCACTGGAGTCGGCGCGCCCGGGCGACGAAGTGCCGCACTGGGCGCGCTTCTTCGACGAGGCGCAGCTCGCCGACGAGTTCGGGCACTGCTACCGCGACCTCCAGCAGTACCGGGCCGCGGTGCAGCACGCCGAACGCTCCCTCCAACTGCGCCCGCACTCCCTCGCCCGCAGCCGCCTCTTCTGCCGGGTGGTGCTCGCCAGCGCCCGGCTCGGGCTCGGCGAACTCGACCAGGCGTGCGCGCTCGGCGCGGAGGCGGCCCTCCAGGCGTCCGAGATGCGCTCGGCCCGGGCGCAGGAGTACGTGCGCGACTTCGAGCGCCGTCTGGAGCCCTACCGGGACGCGGCGGCCGTCCGCACCTACCGCGAACGCATCGCGGCGATGGGCTGACGCACCCGTCGGCACGGGGCGCGCCGAGAAGGCGTGCCCCGTGCCGACGGGCGGGCTACGCCGCCGCGGTCAAGGCGGTGCCGGGCCCCGTCGCGCCGCCGGAGAAGTCGCGCAGGACCTCATCGGCCACCCTGCGGGCCGAGTGCAGCGCGCCCCGGACCGTGCTCGTGTCCCGGTGGTCACCGCACACGTACAGGCCCGACAGCACGCGCACAGGGCGCCGTAGGTCGTGGCCCGGAGGCATCGCCGGGACCGCTTCGGGGGTGTGGTGGACGGCGAGCAGCTCCCAGTCGTCCGTCGGGACGCCGTAGAGACGGGACAACTGCTCCCGCACGGTGCGGTCCAGGGCCGGCGGGGGAGCGCCGAGGACCGTGGAGGTGATCAGGGCGCGGTCGCCGGGGGCGCGGGCGGGGTCGACCTCACTCATCACCGCGGTGTACGAGACCGGACCACCGCGGTCCGCGTCCAGGACCAGCGAGGCGCCCGTGGGGGGCGCCACCGGTGCCGCGTGGTGCACCACCGTCACCGGGTGGAAGGGCGGCACCCTCAGCCCCGGCAGCAGTTCGGCGGCCTCCCGCGCGCCGGTGGCCAGCACCAGCGCGCGACAGCTCAGCTCCCCGTACTCCTCGGTGCTGACCCGGTTGATCGACGCGTCCTTGATCCGTACGCCCGTCAGGACCGTGCCGGTCGGCAGCCCGTCGGCGAGCAGCCGCGGCAGGGTCGCGGCGCCGCCCTCGGGCACGCACGTCCGGCCCCGGGCGAAGCCGTGCAGGGCGAGGTCGGCGCACCGGCTGGACGTCGTCAGCCCGGGGTCGGACAGCAGGGCGGCGAGCAGGGGCCGCAGGAAGCCGCCCACCGTGCGGGACGGGAGGCCGCGGGCGGCGAGCGCCGCGGCTGCGGTGCGTTCGGGGCGGGCCGCGAGGCGGTCGGGCGGGGTGCCCGCGAGCCGGGTCAGGAAGGCGCCGAGCCGGGCTTCGTCCAGCGGACGGGGGGCGCTCGCCAGGGCGCGCGCCACGGTGAACGCCCGGCCGCGGTCGTCCTGGCCGGCCGCAGTGCCGCCGCGGCGCAGTGTGACCTCGCCCGTACGGTGCAGCCGTCCGTCGCGGTGGACGAGTGCGCCCGGCGCGAAGGGGCGCAGGGGCAGCCCTTCCAGGCCCGGCGTGCGGTGCAGTTCCGGGAACGAGGTGTTGAGCAACTGGCCGACGCGGTCCAGGCGGAAGCCGTCGACCTCGTCGGTGGCCATCCGGCCGCCAGGCTCGGGCCCGGCTTCCATCACGGAGACGCTGACGCCCGCCTCCGTGAGCAGCCGGGCCGTCGCGAGCCCGGCGACGCCGGCTCCGACGATGATGACGTCCGCGTGGTCCGCGTCGTGAGCGGTGCTGATGAGCACGTGCCCCTCCCCGAGGTCGGCGACGCTGGTGGGAGTGCCGGGCCACGGACTGCCGGACTCCCACAGGGTCATGCCCCCAACGGGCGCGGTGAATACCGTAGTTCGGGGGGAGCGTGTGAAGGCGTGGCCGATCTGCGCCCCGCGCGCTGCGGCTCGCGCCCGCGGGGCCGGGTGCTTCGGGCGCCCTCTCCTGCGCCCTGTGAGCCGGTGCGGCTTCGCCGTGCGGCGAGCTGTGCTGTGGCGTCTGCGGGCCGGTGGTGGGTTGCTCGCGCAGTTCCTCGCGCCCCTAAACCCCCGTCCGTCTGCGGGCCGGCGGTGGGCTTGTCGCGCAGTTCCTCGCGCCCCTAAACCCCCGTCCGTCTGCGGGCCGGTGGCGGGCTTGTCGCGCAGTTCCCCGCGCCCCTGTTTCGCTACCCCCGTCTGTCACGTGCGGGGCGTGTACGAGGTCGCCCTACGCCCGTAGGGCGTGGGCAATTAGGGGCGCGGGGAACTGCGCGACAAGCCCACCACCGGGCCGCACAGGTCAACGCTTCCCGCAGGGAAAAGGCCGGGCATTGAGGGGGCGGAACGGCGCGGCGAGGTCACCACCAGGTCGCACAGGGCAACGGAGCCCGCAGGGAAAGGGCGGGGCGGCCCAGGCTCACGCGGGGGTGGTGAGCGCCGCTGTGATCGCTGCGTCGATGCCGGGGAAGGCGAACGAGAAGCCCGACTCCAGGAGCTTCGTCGGCACGGCCCGCTGGCTGGCGAGGACGTCGCCGGCCATGTCGCCGAGGGCGATCCGCAGCGCGAAGGCGGGGACGGCGAAGACCGCGGGGCGCCGCACCGCCCGCGCCATGGCCGCGGTGATCTCCCGATTCGTCAGCGGGTCCGGTGCCGTGCAGTTCACCGGCCCGGACAGGGAAGGGGTGTCCAGGATGTGCCGCAGCGCCGCGACCTCGTCGTGCAGCGCGATGAAGCTCCAGTACTGCCGGCCGTCGCCCAGCCGCCCCCCGAGGCCCGCCTTGAAGAGCGGAAACATCCGGCCCCACGCCCCGCCGTGCCGGGACACCACCAGCCCCGTGCGGGCGTGCGCGGTACGGATCCCCGCCTCCTCCGCCGGCGCCGCGGCCTCCTCCCACTCCACGCAGACTTTCGGCAGAAAACCGTCGCCCGGCGGTGCGCTCTCGTCCACCGCGCGGTCACCGGTGTCGCCGTAGAAGCCCACCGCGCTGCCGCACAGCAGCACCCGCGGTGGGGCGTCCAGGCTGGCCACGGCCTCCGCGAGGGCCGCGGTGCCCAGCACCCGGCTGTCCCGGATCTCCTTGCGGTACGCCGCCGTCCAGCGGTGGTCCCCGACGCCCGCGCCCGCCAGGTTCACCACCGCCTCGCAGCCCACCAGCCCGGCCGTGTCCACGTACTGCCGCTTCGGGTCCCACCGCACCTCGTCCCCGGCACGGGCGGGGCGCCGCACCAGGCGCACCACCTCGTGCCCGTCGGAGCGCAGGGAGCGCACGAGCGCCGTACCGATGAGTCCGGTGGAGCCGGAGATCGCGATCCGCATGAAATCCATCCTGCCCGTGCCGTCGGTCGTGGCACAGTTACCCGCATGCCCGAGTCGCATGCAGCCACCACGCACCACGTCCGCCCCGCCCGTACCGACGACGACGCCGCGCTCGCCGCGCTGGACGGGGACACCTGGTCCGCGCTGCACTCCGTGACGCCGCGGAAGGCACCGCCGTACGGCCCCTTCTTCCACGAGCACAACCCGCCCGAGAACATCCTGGTGGCGCAGGACGGCGAGCCGAGCGACGAGCACGGCGAGGGCGGCGACGTGCTCGGCTACATCAAGCTGGTGTCGCCGACACCGCTGCCCAGCAACCGGCACGTGCGCCAGATACAGGGGCTCGCGGTGGCACACGCGGCCCGCGGCCGGGGCGTCGGGCGGGCCCTGCTGCGCGCCGTCTGCGACGAGGCCCGCCGGCAGGGCGCGACGCGGATCACGCTGCGGGTGCTCGGGCACAACGCACCGGCCCGCGCCCTGTACGAGGCGGAGGGCTTCGTCGTCGAGGGCGTGCTGCCGGGGGAGTTCCTGTTGGAGGGCGAGTACGTCGACGACGTCTGCATGGGCCGCGCGCTGTACTGAGCCGCGGCGCGCCCGCTCACTCGGGGCCGAAGCGCTCCCACAGCCGGGGGAAACGGCGTGCCAGCGCCGCGTCGTCGTCGAAGTCGAACGGGGTGCCCACCGGCTCCGAGGTCTGCGGCGCGATCCCCAGCTCCGGCGCCACGACCCCGGTGAGCTGCTCGTACGCCTCGTCCGCCGCGTACCCCAGTGCCTCCCCGTCACCGTCGATATCCTCGTCGAAGTCGTCCAGCAGCTCCGCGAGGTCGTCCGCGTCGTGCAGCGCGCCCTCGAAGACCTCCCGGCCCTGGCCGATGAGCCAGCAGCGGAAGTAGTCGAAGGCGTCGTCGCTGGCGCCGCCGAGCAGCAGCGCCGCCGCACCCCACAGGTCCCAGGTGTACGCCCGGTTGTACCGCGCCTCGAAGTGGCGGGCGAAGTCCAGCACGGAGTCCGGGTCGAGCTGGAGCAGCCGTTCGACGAGCAGGTCGGCGTGGTCCTCGGGGTCGCCGTCGGCGGCCTCGCGGGTGCTGTCGACGATCTCCCAGAACTCCGTCTCGTCCATCACGCGTCCAGCATCGTGGCTGGGGCGACCGGGCGCACGCGGAGCCCGGAAAATGCCGGACAGCAGGTGTCGGGAATCCGTGTCACGGTCGGTGCCATGACGACGAGCAAGCCGACGAGCAAGCCGACAGGCAAGACGACGAGCAGCACGCACGGAACGACGCCCACCCGACCGCTGACGGGGAAGGTCGCCCTGGTCGCGGGCGCCACCCGGGGCGCCGGGCGGGCCATCGCGGTCCAGCTCGGGGCCGCGGGCGCGGTGGTTTACGCCACCGGGCGCACCACCCGCGAGCGGGTCAGCGAGCTGGGGCGGGCGACCGAGACCATCGAGGAGACCGCCGAGCTGGTCACCGCCGCCGGCGGCCGGGGCGTCGCCGTCCCCACCGACCACCTGGTGCCCGAGCAGGTGCGCGCACTGGTGGACCGGATCGAGCGGGACCACGGCCGGCTGGACGTCCTCGTCAACGACGTCTGGGGCGGCAACCCCCTGCTCGACTTCGACACCCGGATGTGGGACGTCGACCTGGCGCGCGGGCTGCGGATGATCGACCTGGGCGTGCGCACCCACATCGTCACCAGCAGCATCGCGCTCCCCCTGCTGGTGCGGCGGCCGGGCGGACTGCTGATCGAGGTCACCGACGGCACCGCGGAGACCAACCGGGAGCCGCGCGAGAACTTCTACTACGACCTCGCCAAGAACGCCCCGATCCGGATGGCGTACACCCTCGGTGAGGAGCTGCGGCCCCTCGGCTGCACCGCGGTCGCGGTCACCCCCGGCTTCCTGCGCTCCGAGGAGATGCTGGACGGCTTCGGGCTCACCGAGGAGACCTGGCGGGACGGCATCGGGGAGCAGCCGCTGCACTGGGGGCTGTCCGAGTCGCCGCTGTACGTCGCACGGGGCGTCGCCGCGCTCGCCGCCGACCCCGACCGGGCGCGTTGGAACGGCCGGTCGCTCGACAGCGGGCGGTTGGCGCGGGAGTACGGCGTCACGGACGCGGACGGGAGCCGGCCGGACGTGTGGGGGTTCATGATTGCGGAGAGGGCGGGGAGGGCGCCGCGGCTGGACGACTACCGCTGACCCAGTGTTCCTGATCCTTAAGACAGGCCGCGGCCTGTCCGTGGAGTCCCCCGGGCCCCTGCCGCCGCCACGGCCTTGACGGGCGCGGTTTCGCCGTGCGGCGAGCTGCATTGTGGCGTCCGCGACAAGCCACAGCCGGGCCGCAGACGGACGGGGGTTTAGGGGCGCTGGGGGTCCCCCCCACGCCCTCTGGGCGTCGGGGGCGGAACTGCGCGACAAGCCACACGCGGGCCGCGGACGCCACGGCACAGCTCGCCGTGCGGCGAACCGCAGGCGCTAGGCGTAGCGCGCCGCCAGGCGTTCCGCTGCTTCGGCGAAGGTCGCTCGTAGGGACGGCGGTTCCATGACCTCGACGTCGGGGCCGAGGGCCATGAGTTGGGCGTACGCCACCTCGTGGGACTCGACGGGCAGGGTCACCGTCAACTCGCCCGCGGCGTCCGGGCCGTCCGCGGCGGCCAGGGCGTCACGCGCGGCAGCCCGGTCGGTGACGTGCGGCAGGCGGCGCGCGCCCTCCTGCGTGACCCGGATGACGACCTGGGTACGGAGGATGGACCGGGCGAACTGCGCCGCCCGCTCCGCCCAGAACGCCGGCAGGTCGAAGTCCGGGTCGCGCTCGAAGTACGCGTCCGCCGCCTCGTCCACGTCCCGCAGACCGCCACCGGCACTGCCGTCCGCACCGCCCACGGCGACAGGTTCCACCGTCGAGAACCGGTCGATGCGGTACACCCGGTACGTGCCGTCGACCCGGGCGCACAGGTACCAGACGCCCGCCTTCAGCACGAGTCCGTACGGCTCCAACAGCCGCTCCACGCGCTCGCCCCGCCGGTTGCCGTACTCGGCCCGCACCCGCCGGTCGTCCCAGACCGCCTCAGCGACCCGCGTCAGCATCGGCGGAGTCTGCGGCTCGTGGTACCAGCCGGGCGCGTCCAGGTGGAAGCGCTGGGCCGCGCTCGCCGACGCGTCCGCGAGCGAGGGCAGCAGCGCCGCGGAGACCTTCAGCCGGGCCGCGGACGCCGCGTCCGCCAACCCCATCTCGCGCAGCGCGCCGGGCAGCCCCGACAGGAACAGCGCCTCCGCCTCGCTGCGGCCGAGGCCGGTCAGCCGGGTGCGGTAGCCGCCGATGAGCCGGTAGCCGCCCGCCCTGCCCCGGTCCGCGTACACCGGGACGCCCGCCTCCGACAGGGCCACCGCGTCCCGGGTGACCGTCCGCTCGGAGACCTCCAACTCACGGGCGAGCTCCGCTCCCGTCATCGACGGTCTGGACTGGAGCAGCAGCACCATCTTGATCAGCCGGGCAGCGCGCATCCCCCCATCATGCCCCCCACTGCGTGGGCGCTACACCAAGGGTTCCTGAAGCTCGGTCACCCAGCCGTCGGGGTCGGCGGGGCACTCCAGGGTCACCTCGCGCGCGTAACCGGCCGAGCGGTGGCCGTACGCGTCGATCCAGCGCGCCAGCGCCTGAGAGGTGGGGACGATGCCGTCCATGGAGCCGCGGTGCACGATCGTCGCCGCCCGCCGCAGCGCCGGGAGCACCACGAGCTCCACCCCGCTGCCGGGACCGGGCAGGGACTCCTGCGTCACCCGCACCGCCGCGTGCACCACGACCGCGCCGCCGCCGTCGGGCGCGCTCTCGTAGTACGCGATGCCGGGCCCGGCCGGCGAGACCCCGGCCGCCGCCAGCCGCCCGAACAGCTCGTCGTACAGCGGCTGGATCACCGGGCCGACGTGCTCGGGGCCGTAACTCGCGGCCGTGGCCGTCAGCTCCGCGACCCGGACCGCCGGGACGGGCTTCACCACGACCTCGTCGACGGGCAGCCGGCCCTCGTCCTCGATCGACCGCAGCCGCGCCTCGACCCCGGTCAGCCGCACCGCCGCCGCGGCCATCGCCTCCTCCAACCCGGCACGGCGCGCCACCAGCATCTGCCGCAGCTCCGCCACGTCCAGCTCCTCACCGAGGACGCGACCCACCTCCTGGAGCGTGAAGCCCAGGTCCTTGAGGGCGATGATCCGGTTGAGGGCGGCGAGCTGGTGCGCGGCGTAGTGCCGGTAGCCGGTGACCGGGTCGGTGTGCTCGGGCCGCAGCAGCCCGATGGCGTCGTAGTGCCGCAGCATCCGCGCGGACACCCGACCGTGCCGGGCGAAGTCTCCGATGGTGAACATGGCTCCTTCGAAACACTCCCTGGGGCAGTTCCGTGCCCCACCCAAGCATTTTTCGGGGGTGCTCCGCCAACACGGCATCACCCCCGGACGGTGGTGCGAGCCGTCCGGGGGTGATCTTCGGGAGCGTCAGAGCCCGTAGCGCTCCCGGGCCTCCTTCACCGCCGCCGCGGGAACCTCGCCCCGCCGCGCCAGCTGCGCCAGCGCCGCCACGGTGATCGACTGGGCGTCCACGCCGAAGTGCCGGCGGGCCGCGTCGCGGGTGTCCGACAGGCCGAAGCCGTCGGTGCCCAGTGAGGACCAGTCCTGCTCGACCCACTGGCTGATCTGGTCCGGCACCTGCCGCATCCAGTCGCTGACCGCGAGCACCGGGCCCGGCGCGCCGCTCAGGGCCTGCCGTACGTACGGGGTGCGGTCCTCGCCGCGCAGCAGCGCCTCGTCCGCCGCGAGTGCGTCGCGCCGCAGCTCGCCCCAGGACGTCGCGGACCACACGTCGGCCGTGACGCCCCAGTCGGCGGCGAGCAGCTGCTGCGCCGCCAGCGCCCAGTGGATCGCGGTGCCGGAGGCCAGGAGCTGGATCCGGGGGGAGTCCGTGCGGGGCGCCTCGCCCTCCTTGAAGCGGTACAGACCGCGGACGATGCCCTCCTCGACGCCCTCGGGCATCGCGGGCTGCTGCTTGGGCTCGTTGTAGACCGTCAGGTAGTAGAAGACGTCCTCGGCGTCCGGGCCGTACATCCGGCGCAGGCCGTCCTTGACGATGACCGCGATCTCGTACGCGAACGCCGGGTCGTAGTTGAGCGACGCCGGGTTCGTGGCCGCGATCAGGTGGGAGTGGCCGTCGGCGTGCTGCAGGCCCTCGCCGGTCAGGGTGGTGCGGCCCGCGGTGGCGCCGACGATGAAGCCCTTGCCGAGCTGGTCGGCGAGCTGCCACATCTGGTCGCCGGTGCGCTGCCAGCCGAACATCGAGTAGAAGATGTAGAACGGGATCATCGGCTCGCCGTGCGTCGCGTACGACGTCGACGCGGCGATGAAGTCCGCCATGGCGCCGGCCTCGGTGATCCCCTCGTTGAGGATCTGGCCGTCCTTGGCCTCCTTGTAGTACATCAGCTGGTCGCGGTCGACCGGCTCGTACGTCTGGCCCAGCGGCGAGTAGATGCCGGCGGACGGGAAGAGCGACTCCATGCCGAAGGTCCGGGCCTCGTCGGGCACGATCGGCACCCAGCGGCGGCCGGTCTCCTTGTCCCGCATCAGGTCCTTCACCAGGCGGACGAAGGCCATGGTGGTGGCCATCTCCTGGTTGCCGGAGCCCTTCTGGAGGGCCTTGAAGCCGCGCTCCTCAGGCTCGGGGAGGGCGACGGCGTGCACCCGGCGCGCGGGGGCGGGGCCGCCGAGCGCGGCGCGCCGCTCCTGGAGGTAGCGCACCTCGGGGGAGTCGGCGCCCGGGTGGGCGTAGGGCACCAGGTCGCCCTCGAAGGCGCTGTCCGGGATCGGCAGTTCGAGCAGGTCGCGCATGCCCTTGAACTCGTCGATCGAGAGCTTCTTCATCTGGTGGTTCGCGTTCTTCGACGCGAAGCCCTTGCCGAGGGTGTGGCCCTTCACGGTCTGCGCGAGGATCACGGTCGGCGCGCCCTTGTGGGCGAGGGCCGCGCGGTAGGCCGCGTACACCTTGCGGGCCTCGTGGCCGCCGCGGGAGGTGTAGAAGCACTCGGCGATCTTCGCGTCCGTGAGCACCTTCGCCAGCTCGACGAGCGCGGGCTCGGCGCCGAAGAAGTGCTCGCGGATGTAGGCGACGTCCCGGGTGGCGTACGTCTGGAACTGGGCGTCCGGCACCTCGCGCAGCCGGCGGACCAGCGCGCCCTGGGTGTCGAGCGCGAACAGCTCGTCCCAGGCGGAGCCCCACAGCGACTTGACGACGTTCCAGCCGGCGCCGCGGAACTGGGCCTCCAGCTCCTGCACGATCTTGAAGTTGGCGCGGACCGGGCCGTCGAGGCGCTGGAGGTTGCAGTTGATGACGAAGGTCAGGTTGTCCAGCTGCTCCCGGGCCGCGAGCGCGATGGCCGCGGTCGATTCGGGCTCGTCCATCTCGCCGTCGCCGAGGAACGCCCACACGTGGGAGTTGGCGGTGTCCTTGATCGAGCGGTTGTGCAGATAGCGGTTGAAGCGCGCCTGGTAGATCGCGGAGAGCGGGCCGAGGCCCATGGAGACCGTGGGGAACTCCCACAGCCAGGGCAGCCGGCGCGGGTGCGGGTACGACGGCAGGCCGGCGCCGCCCGCCTCCTGGCGGAAGTTGTCCAGGTGGGCCTCGGTGAGGCGGCCGTCGAGGAAGGCGCGGGCGTAGATGCCGGGCGAGGCGTGGCCCTGGATGTAGAGCTGGTCGCCGCTGCCGTCGCCCTCCTTCCCGCGGAAGAAGTGGTTGAAGCCGGTCTCGTACAGCCAGGCCGCGGAGGCGAAGGTGGCGATGTGGCCGCCGACGCCGTGCCGGGCGCCGCGGGTCACCATGGCGGCGGCGTTCCAGCGGTTCCAGGCGGTGATCCGGGACTCGATCGCCTCGTCGCCGTCGAAGGCGGGCTCGGCGCCGGTGGGGATGGTGTTGACGTAGTCCGTCTCCAGCAGACGGGGCACGGGAACGCCGGCGCGCTCGGCGTGCTGCAGGGTGCGGCGCATCAGGTACGAGGCCCGGTGCGGGCCCGCGTGCTGAGTGACGGCGTCCAGGGAGGCCGCCCATTCGGCGGTCTCCTCGCTGTCACGATCCGGGAGCTGATCGAGCTCGCTCGGAAGCTGCTTGCCTGCGGGGTCGGTCATGTCGCCGCCTTCCGGACTGGAGGGGGGTGGAGATGGTGGGAGGCAGGTGGTACTCGGGTCGTACGGGTATCTGCCGGGGTGCCTTGTCTGGCAGGACAGGGCGTCGGGGCGGGTGCCCCCAGCGACTGTAAGCCTCTGATCGATGATCGATCAAAGTGCTAGGAGGTAAAACTTCTCCGAAGGGCGAAATTGGCATTCCGTGCCGCGAAATGGGGCACGCAGTGCCCTGGAAAAAGGCAGGAAACGGCCCGGATGTACGGGCGAAGGCTCAGGTGAGCGAGTGGTTCTGCGGTGTGGGGGTTCCGCGGTGGGGCGGATTACGGGGCGGGGCGCTCGGGCGCGGGTGCGCAGCCCAGGACGTGCGCCTTCACCAGGGGGCCGATCTCCGGGTCGTGTCTGAGGAAGGCGTCGACGATGGCCTGGTGCTCCTCCGCGTACGACTGCTGGACCGTGCCCAGCCAGCGGATGGACAGCGCCGTGAACACCTCGATGCCCAGGCCCTCCCAGGTGTGCAGCAGCACGTTGTTGCCCGCCGCCCTGACCAGCTCCCGGTGGAAGGCGACCGTGTGCCGGACCTGGCCGGCGGAGTCGCCGACGCGGTCCGCCTCGTACAGCGCGGCGACGTGCGGGGTGAGCACCGAGCAGTCCACGGAGAGCCGGTCGGCCGCGAGCTCCGCCGCGATCTGCTCCAGACCGGCCCGGACCGGATAGCTCTCCTCCAGGTCGGCGGCGGTGAGGTTGCGCACCCGGACGCCCTTGTTCGGCGCGGACTCGATCAGCCGCAGGCTCTCCAGCTCCCGCAGCGCCTCGCGGACCGGGGTCTGGGACACCTGGAGCTCCGTGGCGATGCCGCGCTCCACGATCCGCTCGCCGGGCTTCCAGCGCCCGCTGACGATCCCCTCCACGATGTGCTCGCGGATCTGCTCCCGGAGCGAGTGGACGACGGGCGGGGTCATGGGAGCTCCCGGGGGGACGCGGACGGGGTGTCAATTATTGCTGCCGTGGGTGTGCGGGAAGAGTCCCCGACCGGACACAGAGCGCGGTGATCCCAGGTCACGGGGTCGGCTCCGACGGCGGCGACGGACGGGCCCCCGTCGACGACCCGGAGCGGTGCGGGAACCTTCCGCCGCTGGTCGGAGGGGGTGTGGCCGCCGTCGACGGGGCCTTGCGGCTACCGATCGGTACTCCGGGGCCGGCCGCGCGGGGACAGCACGCGGCGCAGGCGGACGTACTCGGGGCGTAACGCAATTCACTGGGGTGAGTGTCACCACAAGGTGCCGTCGAAGGCGTGTTCGCGCCGGGCACGCCGACGCTGCCGGCACGGGCACGGGCACGCCGACGCCCCCGGCCGGAAGTTCCGGCCGGGGGCGCTGGTGTGGTGCTGCTCGGTGCCCTATGGGCTACAGGCCGAGCTCGACCTCGAACTCACCGGCCTCCAGGATCGCCTTGACGGCGCTCAGGTAGCGGGCGGCGTCGGCGCCGTCCACCAGGCGGTGGTCGTACGAGAGCGACAGGTACACCATGTCGCGGACGCCGATGACGGTGCCTTCGGCGGTCTCGATGACGGCCGGGCGCTTCACGGTGGCGCCGATGCCCAGGATGGCGGCCTGGGTCGGCGGCACGATGACGGTGTCGAAGAGCGCACCGCGCGAACCGGTGTTGCTGATGGTGAAGGTGGCGCCGGCCAGGTCGTCCGGACGGATCTTGTTGGTGCGCACGGCACCGGCGAGCTCCGCGGTCTTCTTGGCGATGCCGGCGATGTTCAGGTCGCCCGCGCCCTTGATGACCGGGGTCATCAGCCCCTTCTCGGAGTCGACGGCGATGCCGATGTTCTCCGTGTCGAAGTAGGTGATGGTCCCCTCGTCCTCGTTGATCCGGGCGTTGACGATCGGGTGGGCCTTCAGCGCCTGGGCCGCCGCCTTCACGAAGAACGGCATCGGGGAGAGCTTGACGCCCTCGCGGGCGGCGAAGCCGTCCTTGGCCTGGGCGCGCAGCCGCATCAGCTTGGTGACGTCGACCTCGACGACCGTCGTCAGCTGGGCCTGGCTGTGCAGCGCCTTCATCATGTTGTCGCCGATGAGCTTGCGCATCCGGGTCATCTTGACGGTCTGACCGCGCAGCGGGGAGACCTCAAGCGCCGGGGCCTTCGCGGCGGCCGGCGCCGGAGCGGCGGCAGCGGCGGGGGCCGGGGCAGCGGCGGCGGCAGCGGCGGGGGCCGGGGCAGCGGCGGCGCGGGCGGCCTCGGCCGCGGCCACGACGTCCTGCTTACGGATGCGGCCACCGACGCCGGTGCCCTTGACCGCGGACAGGTCCACGCCGTTCTCGGCGGCGAGCTTGCGGACCAGCGGGGTCACGTAGGCGTCACCGGCCGCGGGGGCGGCCGGAGCGGCAGGCGCCACCGGAGCGGGAGCGGCCACCGGGGCCGGAGCGGCCACCGGAGCCGGAGCCGGAGCCGGAGCAGCGACCGGAGCCGGAGCGGCGGCGGGGGCCGGGGCGGCGACCGGAGCCGGGGCGGGAGCCGCGGCAGGGGCCGGCGCCGGAGCAGCCGGGGCGGCGGGCGCGGCCGGAGCGGCACCGGCAGCGCCGATGACCGCCAGCTTCGCGCCGACCTCAGCGGTCTCGTCCTCGCCGACCACGATCTCCAGCAGCACGCCGGCGGCCGGCGCGGGGATCTCGGTGTCGACCTTGTCGGTCGAGACCTCCAGCAGCGGCTCGTCCTCCTCGACGGACTCGCCGACCTGCTTCAGCCAGCGGGTGACGGTGCCTTCGGTGACGCTCTCACCGAGCGCCGGCAGGACGACGTCCGTACCGGAGGCGCCGCCGGCCGGAGCCGCGGCGGGCTGCTCGGCGACCGGGGCGGGGGCCGCGGGGGCCTCGGCCACGGGAGCCGGCGCAGCAGCGGCGGGCGCGGGGGTCGGCTCGGCGGCCGGAGCGGGCGCCGGTGCGGCCTCGGCGGCGGGCGCCGGGGCGGCGGCGGGCGCGCCCGTGCCGTCGTCGATGATCGCCAGCTCGGCGCCGACCTCGACGGTCTCGTCCTCGGCGACCTTGATGGAGGCCAGCACGCCGGCGGCCGGCGCGGGGATCTCGGTGTCGACCTTGTCGGTCGAGACTTCGAGCAAGGGCTCGTCGGCCTCGACGCGCTCGCCCTCGGCCTTCAGCCAGCGGGTGACGGTGCCCTCGGTGACGCTCTCACCGAGCGCCGGAAGGGTTACGGAAACCGGCATGGTTTCTGTTGCTCCTAACGAATGTGCGGGGAAGTGGTCGTCTGGCCGAAGGCTCAGTCGTGGGCGTGCAGCGGCTTGCCGGCGAGCGCCAGGTGGGCCTCGCCGAGCGCCTCGTTCTGGGTCGGGTGCGCGTGGATGAGCTGCGCGACCTCGGCCGGCAGGGCCTCCCAGTTGTAGATGAGCTGGGCTTCGCCGATCTGCTCGCCCATCCGGTCGCCCACCATGTGGACGCCGACCACGGCGCCGTCCTTGACCTGGACGAGCTTGATCTCGCCCTGCGTCTTGAGGATCTTGCTCTTGCCGTTGCCGCCGAGGTTGTACTTCAGCGCGACGACCTTGTCCGCACCGTAGACCTCCTTGGCCTTGGCCTCGGTGATGCCGACGGAGGCGACCTCGGGGTGGCAGTACGTCACCCGCGGAACGCCGTCGTAGTCGATCGGGACGGTCTTGAGGCCGGCCAGCCGCTCCGCCACCAGGATGCCCTCGGCGAAGCCGACGTGCGCGAGCTGGAGGGTCGGGACCAGGTCGCCGACCGCCGAGATCGTGGGCACGTTCGTCTGCATGTACTCGTCGGCCAGGACGTAGCCGCGGTCCATCGCGACGCCCTGCTCCTCGTAGCCGAGACCGGCGGAGACCGGGCCGCGGCCGACTGCCACCAGCAGCACCTCGGCCTCGAAGGTCTTGCCGTCGGCGAGGGTGACGCGCACGCCGTCCTCGGTGTACTCGGCCTTCTCGAAGAAGGTGCCGAGGTTGAACTTGATGCCCCGCTTGCGGAAGGCCCGCTCCAGCAGCTTGGAGCTGTTCTCGTCCTCGACCGGGACGAGGTGCTTCAGGCCCTCGATGACGGTGACCTCGGCGCCGAAGGAGCGCCACGCGGAGGCGAACTCGACGCCGATGACGCCGCCGCCCAGCACGATCGCGGACTTCGGCACGCGGTCCAGCTTCAGCGCGTGGTCGGAGGAGATGATGCGGTTGCCGTCGATCTCCAGGCCCGGCAGCGACTTCGGCACGGAGCCGGTGGCCAGCAGGATGTGGCGGCCCTCGATGCGCTGACCGTTGACGTCGACGGAGGTGGGCGAGGACAGTCGGCCCGCACCCTCGATCACGGTGATCTTGCGGGAGGCGATCAGCCCCTGGAGGCCCTTGTACAGGCCCGAGATCACGTCGTCCTTGTACTTGTGCACGGCTGCGACGTCGATGCCCTCGAACGTCGCCCGCACGCCGAACTGCTCCGACTCGCGGGCCTGGTCCGCGATCTCGCCGGCGTGCAGCAGCGCCTTGGTGGGGATGCAGCCGTAGTGCAGGCAGGTGCCGCCGAGCTTGTCCTTCTCGATCAGGGCGACGTCCAGGCCCAGCTGGGCCCCGCGCAGCGCCGCAGCGTAACCGCCGCTACCGCCGCCGAGGATCACTAGGTCGAAAACGGTGCTGGCGTCGTTCGCCACGTCACGTCCTCCATGCATGTGCGCCGGTCGCCGGTCCCCCTGCTCGCCGGGGGCGACCGGCCGGTCGGCTGGTGTGCGGCCGATGTCTCGTCGGCCCTGTGGTGGGGGCCCTGTCCTGCCGAGGCCCATCTTCGCATTTGTTGGCGGAAGACGGGACGCGGGGCGGAGCTCTGGTGGCGTCTGATCGATCACCCCAGGAGTTACCCATGGGTACAACATCCGGACGCGTCCACCGATTCCGTGGCAAGTGACCGGGGTCCGATGTTTCGTCCACAGCGAACGGAGCCCGTCTTGAGGGGGTGCGCTGCGGCGTGGGTGCGGCCCCGGACGCATCCGGGGCCGCATCGACGAACGGGGGGCGGTGGTCAGCCGAGGTCGCCGGCGCCCATCCGCTCCGCCAGCTTCACCAGCGTGCGGACCGAGGAACCGGTGCCGCCCTTGGGGGTGTAGCCGTACGGGGCGCCCTCGTGGAACGCGGGGCCGGCGATGTCCAGGTGCGCCCAGGTGATGCCCTCGCCCACGAACTCCTGGAGGAAGAGGCCGGCCACCAGGCCGCCGCCCATCCGCTCGCCCATGTTGGCGATGTCGGCGGTGGGGGAGTCCATGCCCTTGCGCAGTTCGGCGGGGAGCGGCATCGGCCAGGACTGCTCGCCGACCTCGTCCGCGATCTCGTGGATCGCGGTGCGGAACGCGTCGTCGTTCGCCATGATCCCGAAGGTGCGGTTGCCGAGCGCCAGCACCATCGCACCGGTGAGGGTGGCCACGTCCACGATCGCGTCGGGCTTCTCCTCGGACGCCTTCCACAGCGCGTCCCCGAGCACCAGGCGGCCCTCGGCGTCGGTGTTCAGCACCTCGACGGTCTTGCCGCTGTACATGCGCAGCACGTCGCCGGGGCGGGTGGCGGTGCCGGAGGGCATGTTCTCGGCGAGCGCGAGCCAGCCGGTGACGTTCACCGGCAGCCCGAGCCGGGCGGCGGCGACGACCGCGGCGAACACGGCGGCGGCGCCGCTCATGTCGCACTTCATCGTCTCGTTGTGGCCGGCCGGCTTCAGGGAGATGCCGCCCGAGTCGTAGGTGATGCCCTTGCCGACCAGCGCCAGCGTCTTGGCGTCGCGGGAGTGCGTGTACGTCAGCTTGACCAGGCGGGGCGGGTTCGTCGAGCCCTGCCCGACGCCCAGGATCCCGCCGAAGCCGCCCTTGACCAGCGCCTTCTCGTCGAGGATCTGGACCTTGAGGCCGTGCTCCTTGCCTGCGGCGCTGGCCACGGCGGCGAACGCCTCGGGGGTGAGGTCGTTCGGCGGGGTGTTGATCAGGTCGCGGGCGCGGTTGATCTCCTCGGCGAGCGCGGCGGCGCGCTCGGCGGCGGCCTTGTGGGCCTTGTCCCGCGGCTTGGCGCCGAGCAGGGCGACCTCGGCGAGCGCGGCCTTGCCGTTGCCCTTGGCGTCGGCGCCGCCCTGGTAGGCGGTGAAGGCGTACGCGCCCAGCAGCGCGCCCTCGGCGATCGCGGAGGTGTCGGCGGCGTCGGAGATCGGCAGCGCGAACGCGGCCTTCTTCGAACCGGCGAGCACGCGGGCGGCGGTGCCGGCGGCACGGCGCAGGGCCTCGGCGCCGTACGAACCGTTCTTCTCCGGCGCCGCGCCCAGGCCGACGGCGAGGACCACGGGGGCCTTCAGGCCGGCGGGGGACGGGAGCTTGATGGCCTCGCCCTCGGCGCCCGCGGCACCGAGGGTCTCCAGGACGGAGGCGAGCTTTCCGTCGAACGCCTTGTCCACGGCCTCGGCGCCCGGCGCGACCACCGGGCCCTTGGCGCCCTTCGCGACGCCGACCACGATGGCGTCGGCGCGCAGCGTCGCGGCGCCGGCAGTGCTGAGAGTGAGAGCAGTCACGGTGGTGATTTCTCGCTTCCGTTGAGTTCCAGGGCCGATGGCGGCCACGAGGGGCCGGGGGGTGCGTCGGCGCCCCGTCCGGGAAGAGCCTACGCGCGGTCATCTGCCGCGCTCACAGCACCGGCCCGCTGCGGCCCCCACGCCCCGTGCCCAAGCCGCCCCCGGGCGCGCTTTCCCCTGCGGGGTGCGTTGGTCTCCGCGGCCCGGTGGGACTTGTTCGCGCAGTTCCTCCCCCTGTGCCCTGCGGGCACGGGGGCACCCCCACCTCGGCCCCAGAGGGCCTGGGGGGACCCCCAGCGCCACCTGACGGCCGCGCCGTTCGCCCGCGGGAGCATCGCCTTCTGCAGACCGTGGTGGGCTGTTCGCGCAGTTCCCCGCGCCCCTGTTTCGCTGCCCCCGTCACTTGTCTGCAGGCCGAGGGCAGAGGGTTCAGGGGCGCGGGGA